>JAAZVR010000142.1 GCA_018623305.1 Thiotrichales bacterium
AGGTACATACAGTTATGTCACATTCAGAAAACGTGTTAGTTACGTCGAACGAGCATTTTGAAGTTATTGAAAAAACAACCATAATCGATGATTCATGGCCTACACACAACCAAGCCGTTGAAGATCAAACACTCGATCACTTCATCACACGTGATGGCAAAGTCTTTGCGGGCACTCATATCATTGCTGATTTTTGGGGTGCGAGCGAATTGGATAATTTGCAATTGATGGAACAAGCACTGCGCGATGGCATCGAAGCTGCACAAGCAACTTTATTGCACATTCACTTACATCACTTCACCCCGAATGGTGGTATTTCAGGCGTCGCTGTTTTGGCGGAATCTCATATTTCTGTGCATTCTTGGCCTGAACGCAACTATGCCGCGTTTGATGTCTTTATGTGTGGCGATTCTGAGCCGATGAAAGCCATTGAAGTTCTAAAAAAAGCCTTCACACCGTCTGATGTGAAAGTCGATGAAATTTTGCGTGGAGAAACTGATGAGTAAAAAACACTATCTAGAAACACTTTATCCAACTTGGGGACAAAATTTCGTAATGGACGAGGTGTTGTTTGAAGTCGATACAGGCCATCAACATTTGGTGATTTTCAACAATGCTCAATGGGGCACTGTGATGGCTTTGGACGGCGTTATTCAAACGACTGAAAAAGATGAGTTCGTTTATCACGAAATGATGACTCACGTGCCGATGTTTGCTCATGGCAATGCCAAGAAAGTCTTAATTATCGGCGGCGGTGACGGCGGTATTTTGCGCGAAGTATTGAAACACCCTGAAGTGGAATCAGTCACACAAGTTGAAATCGATCAGCAAGTGATTGATATGTGTGTGGAATATTTACCGAATCATTCAGCGGGTGCTTATGATAATCCGAAAGCCAATATCGTCATTGCCGACGGTGTGGATTTTGTCAATGAATGCACTGAGAAGTTTGATGTCATCATTTCGGATTCGACAGATCCTATGGGGCCTGGCGAAGTATTATTTACCTCTCGTTTTTACCAAGGCATTGCCAATTGTTTAAATGAAGGCGGTGTATTTGTGGCTCAAAACGGCGTCAGTTTCTTGCAAACAGACGAAGTGATTACCACGCATAAACGCTTATCCCCTCTATTTACTGAGGCGTCATTCTATTCTGCGGCGGTGCCGACTTATGTGGGTGGCATTATGACTTTTGCTTGGGCAACCAATAATCTAACGCTGAAACACGTTGATTTAGACATATTGGAAGCTCGTTTTGCACAAGCGAATTTGTCCACTCGTTTTTACACGCCTGCGTTGCATCAAGCTTGTTTTGCTCTGCCTCGCTATATTTTGGATGCAATAAAATAATGGATAAACAATCCGTCCCTGAACTCGTTGAAAGTTTTGCTGAACAAACTCACCCTGATGTTCTTCAGGAGTTTGACCGTGCCAGTTTGGAAGAATTAGTCGCGAAGCATGAAACACCGTTTATGGTGTTGGACTTAGAGGAGGTGGATTATCAATTTAAGGCCTTACAGGCGGCATTGCCCAATGCGAAGTTATTCTACGCATTGAAGGCCTTATCTCACCCTGAGTTGGTGAAGCGTTTAAAGTCGTTGGGGAGCTATTTTGATTTAGCGACTATTGGTGAGGTTGAACTGGTTGAGTCTTTGGGTATCCAAGGCCATCAATGTATTCACACCCACCCGATCAAAAAAGACAAAGAAATCAAACGTGCGATCGAATTTGGTTGCACGCGTTTTGTGGTCGACAATGCGGAAGAATTGAAAAAGTTCTACCCTTATGCAGAGAAAGTCGAGCTGATTATTCGATTGAGTTTCCGCAGTCCGCAAGCGATTGTCGATTTGTCACGTAAGTTCGGTTGTACTTTGGAAGAGTTGCCAGAAATGGTGAATCAAGCGCGTGAAAACGGTATTTCGATTGTGGGCTTATCGTTCCATGTCGGCTCTCAGACGATGTCGCCCATGACTCACGTCAATGCGGTTCGCTCAAGTGTTGCTGCAATGAAAGTGATGCGTGATGTGAAATGGAAGTTTTTAGATATTGGTGGTGGCTTCCCGATTTCTTATCAGGAACAGGCATTGCCGATTGCTGACTTTTGTGCACCAATTGTCGAAGCTTTGTCGGAGTTACCTGAAGGCGTTGAAGTTTTCGCGGAACCTGGTCGTTTTATTGCGGGGCCTGCGATGATTGAAGTGGTATCTGTAGTGGGCAAAGCGAAACGCGGCGCACGCATGTGGTATTACTTGGATGATGGTGTGTACGGTGGATTTAGCGGTCAAATGTATGACCATGCGACCTACCCTGTAGCGCCTCTAAAACCCTTCGATCCAACGGGTGATTTCTATCCGAGTGTTTTAGCGGGTCCGACTTGCGACTCGATTGATGTTGTGTCGGAAGATATGGAGCTTCCTGAATTAGAAGTCGGTGATATTTTGATCGGTAAGCAAATGGGCGCTTACACAATCGCTTCGGCTACGGAATTCAATTATTACCCTAAGCCTAAAGTGGTTGTGGTCGAAGATATCTTCGACCCTGAAACAGGCTCCCTATAAGCAATACGAAGAGTCCTTCATTGGACTCTCTCGTTGTGTTATCCTTCTTTCACTTAACTGATGATTCAACATAAAGGAAACACATGGGCATGATTGAACTGTTTTTAGTTTTTCTATTACTTAGCACAGGGATACATTTCTACCTCAGTGCACGTCAAACTCGATACGTTCACTCTCATGCTCAAGCAGTGCCCGCTGAATTTTCAGATCAAATTTCTTTAGAAGCTCATCAAAAAGCGGCTTCTTATACGCTTGCCAAAGAAAAAACTCACCGTCTCGACTTGTTACTCAGTACAACCGTAACCGCTTTGTGGGTCATGCTTGGAGGCATTGAGTGGCTAGGGAGCTACACTGAAAGCTGGCTCAGTTCACCCATTGCCGATGGGATTTTATTAATCTTAGCTTTTAGCGCAGTAAACGCTATTGTAGGCCTACCTTTA
>JAAZVR010000024.1 GCA_018623305.1 Thiotrichales bacterium
GATGAGAGTTCTATCGTGCCTTTGTGCTCTTCAATAATACGCTTGACGATGGCCAAACCAAGCCCTGTTCCTTTAGGCTTTGATGTCGCATAAGGTTCAAAGAGGCGCTCTCTGACCTCTTTAGTAATCGCTATGCCATTATCGCATACGCTGAGTTTGACTGTCTGACCGATGCGTTCGGTTTTTACATGAATCATTGGGTGGTCGATGGATTCACACGCTTCAATCGCATTTTTGACTAAATTATGCAGAACTTGACGGATTTGAGTTGGGTCAAGCATAAGTTCAGGTAGGTCATCTTCAAGCTCCAGCTCGATTTTAAAGCGATTGTGTTTGTGGAAATACAATTCAGTTGTATTTCGAATCAGTCCAGTGATCGATGTTTTTTGCAGTTGAAGACTTGGCATTCGAGCAAATTCATTAAAGGTTTGCACCATGTTTTTCAATGATTCAACGTGCGAGATAATCGTGTCGGTGGATTTGGTCAGCAATTCTTTTTCATGCGCTTCTAAATGCGAGCTGAGTTTATATTGCATGCGTTCAGCGGAAAGCTGAATCGGTGTCAGTGGGTTCTTGATTTCATGAGCAAGACGCCTTGCGACTTCTGACCATGCCTCTGTACGTTGGGCTTGCATCAACTGAGAAATGTCATCAAATACGATAATCATACCCGCGCTTTTTTGTTGAAAATCAGGCAAGGTTGTTCCCTGAACAGATAGGGTCAGAGTTCGGTGTTCGGTTTCAATTTGCACTTGTGCTTGCCATTCGTTTTTATCTTCGAGATGGTTTTGCATAATCACATCAATCAGGGGTTTTAAGCTGGGCTGTTCGTTTGCTAAGTGATTAATGGGTAAGTATTGATAGGCCTCAAAACGTGTATCCAAAATCGTTTCAGCTGAGGTGTTATACGTTCTGAGAACCATTGGCGATGAGCACACCCAAACACCAGATGATAGATGCTTCAAAATGGTTTCAAAAAAGGCACGCTGTGTTTCGGCATTTTGCTGAGAGCTTTGAATTCGATTACGCGCCAAACTGATTTGTTGCGTCATTTCATTAAAAGAGTCGACAAGAAAGCCCAATTCATCATGGTCTTGGTTTTGCAGTTGAGTGGAATAATTACCTTGCGAGACTTGTTTAGTGGCGAAGGCTAAATGACGAATGGGTTGTGTGAAGCGGCGTGATAAGTGAATGGCTACCAAAATAGCTGCTAAGCCCGCCAAGAGTGCAACCAATAATAGAGACACTAAAAACGTTGCTTTTAGAGGACTTTTTAAAAGCGCAAGCCGCTGGTGTTCCTCAAATGCCTGTGCGACGGTTTGAGTCAAAGCATCAATATCCTTAGGCACAATGAATTGAGCCCGAAGCCCGTATATATCCTGACGATGTAAAAGCGGTACAACGATGTCAATGGATGAGAAATTTTCATCACTGTTGTCGTATTGTGTAAAAGGCGTGATTTGACGGATTTGTTGAAGCACATTGGCATCCAGTGATTCAGGTGAAATGATTGTCAGGTCACTCGAGCTGGAGGCGATGGCTTGTCCGTTGCTGTTGAATAATGCCATTTCATGAGCATTCAATAATAAGCGCATTTCATTTAAGACTAGAGAAGGTTCAGTGATTAAATCGAGCGCTTTTGTGTCGGCAATATTTTGCACTTGTTTCAGAGATTCACGACGCTTTTGGTCAATAGAAGCCCGCGATAAATCCATCGCACTTTGTAAGGCACTTTCGGTTTTGATGTTAAACCAACTGTCGATGCCCTGATTGATAAACGTCAAAGCGAAGGCGAAAACCACCAGAAGAGGAATGAGCGTAACGCCTGCGACAATTCTCAGCAATCGTAGAGTGATGCTGGTGGTTGAGGTGTGTTTTCGGCGCTGTTGAATCAATACATACAATTGGCGTCCAATCATTCCGATCATGGCTAAGACACCAATGATGACCGCAGCGAGTAAAACGACATAGGATTGAGCAAAATCATCAACATCTTGAATGGCTTGAGTCATGATGAGCAGCACCAATAAGGTCACGCCTGTGAGTAGAATGGCCGGCCAAGTTTCTTTGATGAGAGAGCTGCGTCGTTTTATCATGGTCAATACTTTAAGGTGTATGGGTCACTGTATAAGGCCCAGTCGTCATTGAAAAAGTTCATCAGGTTGAGCGTAAGTGGCAATTTATTTTGTTGCCATTTAAACTCCAAATGCACTTCATAGTCCGTTTCAGGTTTCATTGCTTTTAGGTCAATAATGGGTAAATTTTCTAATGAGCCAAGCGTGAATAAAGCCCGAGATAAATTACGGCAATCTCTGGATTTATTCAGCGTTTTATTTTGGATGAAATAGGTTTGTGTCAAAGGTCGATACTGCACACTGAATTCGTAATTAAGTTTATGTTCGATTTGCTGCGATTGGGTGTTGATTAGACGCATGCGCAGAGTCCATTCGATTGGGTAACCGTGTTCGAGGACCTCAATTAAGGCATCTGAGAGATCGTATTCGACATAGCCTGTTAGGGTTAATTGTTTTTGATGCTCTTGCAGATAAGGTTGATGAAAAACCACAGGCGCGCTCCACACAGTGAGCGGCCATAGTAGCAATAATAGAAAGGCGTTAAGCGTTTTTCTGTAAGACGGCATAATAAAATCCATCCATTCCATCAATGCCTGTACGTACTTGGCGACCATGCGTTTGATCTATACCCCAATGTGCGTCGATTTTGATTTCTGTGGCATCGGGCGTTTCTGCTAGAAAGGCCTCGATTTGCTGAACGTTTTCATCAGGCAGAATTGAGCAAGTCGCATAGACTAAACGACCGTTGGGTTTGAGTGTGCTCCAAAGCGCTTTCAAAATGTTGGCTTGAACCTCGACTAATTGAGCGATGTCATCTTCTCGGCGCAACCATTTAATGTCTGGGTGGCGACGGATGACGCCAGTGGCAGAACAGGGTGCATCGAGTAAGATTCGGTCGAATGGTGTGCCATCCCACCATGTGTCCAAATCAGCGGCGTCGGCTTCAATCAATTCGGCTCCGACCTCCAGTCGTTCAAGGTTTTCTTGCACGCGAGCCAGTCGCATTCCGTCTGAATCCAGCGCAATCAGCTCTGCTTCGCCATTAACGGATTCCAAAACATGCCCTGTTTTTCCGCCCGGTGCGGCGCAGGCATCTAAGATTCGCTCATGAGGCTCGGCTTCGAGTAAGTGTGCGGCCAATTGCGCGGCAGGGTCTTGCACGCTGACCCAGCCTTCGTCGAAGTGTGGCAAACGATCTACGCCGACAGCGCGTTCAAGACACACAGCGCTAGTCACGGCTGAGTGAGTCTGTGCATCGACCTCGACTTCATTGAGTTGCTCAATGTAATCTTCTCGAGAAATAAATTCAGGATTGATACGTAAGCACATCGGAGCGGATTCATTTAAGGCCTCCAAAATGGCTGAGGTGTCTTTTTTGTAGGCCTTTTTGATGCGATTTAGCAACCAATCAGGGATGGAATACTTGTCTTCCCAGTTTTGATCGATTTTTTCCAGTAGGCCTTCACCTGTGCGGGTGTAATTGCGTAAAACCGCATTCGCAAGGCCTTTCGCCCAAGGTTTTTTAAGGCCTTGAACCACATCTACCGTGGCAGAAATCGCCGCGTGTTCGGGTGTTCGAAGATAAATAAGCTGGTATAGGCCTACAAGAATGGTCAGTTCAATGTCGTAATCTTTGGCGCGGATTTTCTTAGTAATCAAACCCTCCATTAAACGTTCTAAACGGTTTAAATGGCGCAAAGTTCCGTAGCAAAGTTCTTGGTAGAACCCTTGATCTTCAAGGCTGAGTTGGTTTTTCATCGCAGGAATGAGTTGCATCAACGATTTACCATCCTCAAGCACATCGCGTAGGGTGTAAACGGCGGCTAATCGAGCATTCATTGGCCGAGTACCGTGCCATCAAGTTGGCGCGCATTGGCAAAATCAGCGGCTTTCATGCGTTTTTTGCCCGCCGGTTGAAGCTCGGTGATGCACAGTAATGAATCGCCTGTGGCCACCCAAACACCTTGTTTGTCGGTTTTGACAATGGAGCCTGCGGGTGCGTTGCTGGGTTCAGTGGAGGCGGCTGCCATCCAAATGCGTAACGGTTGACCGTCGAGTTGAGTAAAACACACAGGCCAAGGGTTAAAGGCGCGAATGCGTTGGCTGAGTGTTTGAGCGGATTCTGTCCAATTGATATCCGCTTCAGCTTTGCTCATTTTGTGTGCATAAGTGGCTAAATCATCGTTTTGTTGAATTGGGTTTGCCGTGCCGTTTTCCAGTTGCGGAATGACTTTCATCATCGCTTCTGCCCCTAAAGTGCTTAAACGGTCGTGAACGGTTTGGGCGGTGTCATCCGTTGAAATTGGCGTTGTCTCAATCAGCAACATATCACCGGTATCTAAGCCAACATCCATTTGCATAATGGTGACGCCCGTTTCGGCATCGCCTGCTTCAATCGAGCGTTGAATCGGCGCCGCACCACGCCATTTGGGCAAAATCGAGCCGTGAATATTAATACAGCCTAAGCGTGGCATATCCAATACCGCTTTGGGCAAGATCAAACCATAAGCGACAACGACCATTAAATCAGCATTGTGTGAGGCCAAAATTTGTTGGGCTTCTTCGTCTTTTAATGAGACGGGTTGAAGAACTGGGATTCCATGTTCAAGCGCGGTTTGTTTGACAGGAGACGCTGTGAGTTTTTGCCCGCGACCCGCTGGGCGGTCAGGTTGGGTGTAGACCGCTGCAACCGTATGTTCAGAGTCAATTAAGGCTTGTAAAGGGGCGACCGCAAAATCGGGGGTGCCAGCGAAGATAATATTCATTCCATCACTCGAATTTGTTTTTTAGGGATTTTAGCAAAATTACAGCGAGAAGCCTGAATCTGACAAAAAACAAATCGGTATTCCTGATGGAAGCATCTTAAGTACAACGACCGACTTGAACGGGAATATCTTGACGGCTACTGATGATTTCGTTGCTGTCAGTGGTTTTGCTCGAGAAGATATGATTGGTCAGCCGCACAATATGATTCGCCATCCCGATGTGCCTGCTACTGTATTTAAAGATTTGTGGCAAACGCTGGCAAAAGGCAAGACTTGGAATGCGATTGTTAAAAACCGTGCGAGTTCGGGTGATCATTACTGAGTGGAGGCGGATGCGAGCCTGATTGTTGAAAATGGCAAAGTAATCCTTGAAGAGAGTATTCCGAAAACTCCCACGCAAAAGACGTTAGAAAACTTGAATGTTTTCGACAAGATTAAGATTAAAACCCGCGCCTACATTATGCTGTGAGTATGGCGCCTAAGTCGGCTGCGCCGGCCCCTCAGGAGGTTGCTTCTTCAGCCACAAAAGACGAGTGGTCTGAATTTTAAATTCGATTGTTATCCGCGTTCGGCTTCTTTGCGCATTTTTTGGATTTGTTTACGAATGCGGTTTTGCTTGAGTCTCGAGAGTTGGTCGATGAACAAGTCACCGTTTAAGTGGTCGTATTCATGTTGAATGCACACACCCGCTAAATCGGTTGCTTCCATTTCAAATTCATTACCCTCTCTGTCCAAAGCACGTACTAAGACGTGTTCGTGGCGTTTAGTTTTTTCGTAAATGCCAGGGATCGATAAGCAGCCTTCTTCCCACTCTAAGTCGCCCGCCGTTTCGATGATTTCGGGGTTAATCATAATAATTGGCGAATCACTGTCCTCGGATGTATCCATCACGAAAAAACGGTAAGGAATGCCGACTTGAGTCGATGCAAGGCCAACGCCTTTGTGTTGATACATGGTATCCAACATATTGTCTAAGATGGTTTGCAGTTCACCGTCGATATTTTCAACAGGTTTTGCGTGGGTACGTAGGCCTTCGATGTCTTCTGGGAATTGTAAAACGTGCATTAAACTCATAATTAGGTACTCAAATTTTTTTGAGAAATTGTAGCATATTTGAGCTCAATCGCCGCTCAGCGTAAAATGCGAGTAACTAAAACGAGCTGATAAGACAATCTACGATGCAAAAACTTTCTTGGTCGCTGCTCTTTGGCGAATTGTTTAAAAATAAATCCAATCTATTTAAAGCGAATATCATCGCGATTTTAGCGATGTTGGCGAGTGTGCCGACGCCATTGCTGTTGCCTTTGTTAGTCGATGAGGTGTTGCTGAACGACCCAGGCCCTTTAGTAGGTTTTATGAATTCCATATTCCCGGGTGACTGGCACGGCCCTGCGTTGTACATCGTGACGATTGCTTTGTTTACAATTTTTTTACGCATTTCTTCCGCACTGTTAGGGGTTTGGAATACGCGTCAGTTTACTTTGATTGCTAAAGACATCAGCTATCAAACGCGCCTTTGGATGCTCGATAAAATGAATCGCGTTTCACTTTCAGAATATGAAGTATTGGGCAGTGGCTCCGTCACCTCGCGGTTTGTGACGGATTTAAACAGCGTGGATCAGTTTCTTGGCGTTTCGATTTCGAAAGTCTTAGTGGCGGCTTTGACATTGATTGGCGTATCAACGGTTTTATTTTATATGCATTGGCAACTCGCCCTGTTTATCTTGTTGATGAATCCAGCGGTCATTTATTTCACAACCGTTGCAGGTCGACGCGTTAAGGAATTGAAGAAAAAAGAAAATTCCGCAATAGAAATATTTCAGCAGTCACTGAATGAAACCTTAGACGCGATTCATGAATTGCGTGCCAGCAATGAATCGGTGCGTTTTTTCGATAAAGTTCGCAGGCTTGCTAAAGGCGTGCGTGACCATTCAGCGGCATTCAGTTGGAAGAGTGATGCGGCCAGCAGATTGTCGTTTATGGTGTTCATGGTGGGTTTTGAAATCTTCCGTGGAACGGCGATGCTGATGGTGGTTTTTTCGGATTTGTCCATTGGGCAAATGATGGCGATTTTCGGCTATCTTTGGTTCATGATGGGCCCTGTTCAGGAGTTGTTGAGCATTCAATACAGTTACAATGCGGCCGATGGTGCCATGGGGCGCATCAACGCTTTGTATGACTTGAATGAGGAAAGCCAATACATCAGAAAGAAAAATCCATTTGCAGGCAAAACCACGGTGTCTTTGGCGCTGAAAGATGTGAATTTTGGTTATAAAGAAGGCGAAAAGATATTGCACGACACCAACCTTGAGATAAGACCGGGAGAAAAAGTGGCTTTGGTTGGCGCCAGTGGGGCGGGCAAAACAACCGCCACTCAAGTGTTGCTTGGTTTGTATGAGGCTAACTCGGGCGATGTGCTGTTTGATGATGTGCCTGTCAGCGAGATTGGTTACGATGCGGTGCGTGAAAATGTGGCGATCGTGCTGCAACACCCGATGATGCTGAATGATTCGGTGCGAATGAATTTATCTTTGGGTCGAGAAGTGAGTGATGATGCGATTTGGAAGGCCTTAGAAGTCGCTCAGTTGAAAGAAACCGTTGAGCAGATGCCTGAAGGCCTTGATAGCGTTTTAGGACGTCAAGGCGTGCGTTTATCAGGTGGTCAGAAACAACGATTGGCGATTGCACGAATGATTTTGCGTGATCCGAAAGTGGTGATTCTCGATGAAGCGACGTCGGCTCTGGATAATGAAACCGAAGCTAAATTGCACGCAGCTATGAGTGAATTCCTAAAAAGCCGCACGACCTTGATTATTGCTCACCGCTTAAGTGCGGTGAAACAAGCCGATCGTGCTTTAGTGTTTGAAGACGGCCAGATTGCCGAAGATGGCTCGCACGAGGAGTTGATTCAACAAGGTGGCCTTTATGCGCAGTTATACCGTCATTGACGTTGATAAGCGCGCAGGCTGATGAGTGTGCTGAGTAATGTAGAAATCAACACGGCGATGGCAATCCCAATCAAAATCATAATCTGATATTTCACTGCTTCGGTTGGGTCGGCACCCGCCAAAATCTGGCCTGTCATCATACCGGGTAAGAAGACGATTCCTGTCGTACCAATCATCGCAATGGTGGGCGCTAAAGCTGCACTCAAGGCCTCGCGTAAAAACGGACGTGCCGCTTCAAAATCAGTCGCACCCATAAATACGTACGATAAATATTCTTCTCGTCGTTGTTCCATTGCGTGATAAAAACGCTCCAGCACAATGACATTACCTTGCATTGAGTTACCTAAAATCATTCCGATGAGAGGAATAAGATAGCGCGCATCAAACCAAGGCTCGGGCTGTATCAGCAAGCCGATGAACAAACTGGCAATCAAGGCCGTACCGCTGAGCAAGCCGATTAACACAGGGAAGAAAAAGGCTTTTTTCGGCATTTTCGTTCGCCCGAGTATGGTCCAGTTGGCAATCAGTACCATCACCACAAGCCAAGCTAAATTCAGCCATAGATTATTTAGGTCGAATAAAACAACTAAATAAAAGGCAATAAAAATAAGCTGGACAGTCATTTTGGCGACCGCCATCAGCAAATCTTTGCTTAAGGCCGGCATTTTGAGTGCGTAAAAAATGCCTACGGGCACAATCAACGCAGCGTAGACCCAAATCATGCGTTCTATTGGGATGTCAAAATTCATGCTTCACCGCCTAATTGAATGTTTTGTGTGCAACGCTCAATCCAGTCATCATCGTGTGATACTGAAATAATCGTATGTTCAGCTTTCATTAAGGCCTCAATAACTTTGGCTTTGCTGTCTTTATCCAGCGCGGAAGTCGCTTCATCGGCGATGAAGATTTTTTTGCCGAGTAACAAGGCACGCGCAATGGCGACGCGTTGTTTTTCTCCACCTGAGAGTTTGTTCGTCGTTTGCTCAAGATGCTTGTCTTGTAGGCCTAAGGCTTTGAGTTGCGCGCGCATCGTTTCATCGTTCGGTGTATTGTGTTTATGCACTTTAAATTCAAACGGCAATAAGAGGGCCTCTCGAACGGTGCCGATGCCTAAAGGCGCTTCCTGAGGGATATAGGCCACTTGTCCGCGCCACTGATGCCAACCGCACTCATCGGGCGACTGGTCGTGAATGAGAATTTCACCTGAATCAACAGATTGACCGCCGAGTAGGATTTTTAAAAGTGTGCTTTTCCCAGAGCCAGAAGGCCCTAGAATGCACGCGTGCTGGCCTTGTTCAATGTCAAATGAAATGTCTTTGAACAAAGGGCTTAGAGTGATTTTTTTCGCTTGTAGTATCATTCAATCATATTAGCTGAAAAACTGAGAGACTTTGTGTTATAAATAATAACAATTAATGTTATTGGATTAAAAATGACGGAACTCACCGAAGAGGCTTGGCTCGCTCAAGCCGACAACCGCTATGTGCTGACACCCGACCACGAATGTTATCCGCCTTTATTGCGCGAGATTTCGGATGCGCCACTCAAACTTTATGCCATGGGTGCAATTGAACATTTGTTATTGCCGCAATTTGCTGTGGTCGGCACTAGAAATCCCACACCACAAGGGGGGCAAACCACCTACGATTTTGCGAAGGCCTTGACGAAAACGGGTTTGAGTATTTGCAGTGGTTTGGCGATGGGGATCGATGCCAAAGCGCATGAAGGCGCACTGGGTGCAGGCGGTGTGACGGTTGCTGTGTTAGGCAATGGTTTGGATTCGGTGTATCCTGCGAAAAACCGAACCTTGGCACATCGAATCGTGGATAACGGCGGGGTGATTTTGTCGGAATTTCCTCTGGGAACGCCGCCACTGCCGCGCAATTTCCCGATTCGTAATCGAATTGTCACGGGAATGAGTGTGGGCACTTTGGTGACTGAGGCCGCTTTGGGCAGCGGTTCGTTGATCAGCGCACGTTTGGCGTCGGAGCAGGGGCGAGAGGTGTTTGCGATTCCGGGTTCGATTCACAATACCGTTGCGCGTGGTTGCCATCGCTTGATTCGCCAAGGGGCGAAACTGGTCGAGAGTTTGGATGATTTGGTGGACGACATTCAGCCACTGGTGTCACACGCATTGAGTCAGATTGATTTGCAATTATCCGACGATGCCCCCGAGGTTTCAGACGAGGTTCAGCAGGTTTTAGATGCGCTTGGATTTGAGCCAATTCAGCTCGATCTTTTATTGAACAACATTCAATTAGACCGTGCCGATGCACAGGAAATTTTGATGGATTTAGAGATGGATGGACGAATCCAATCCATGTCAGGCCAAAGAGTGCAACGATTAAAATAAGTTGCGTAACGTTGTGTACTTTTGATACATTCCCAGTCATTAATAAGTATAGGCGAGTCGTTGCATGAAAAATTTGGTGATTGTGGAGTCACCTGCCAAAGCAAAAACCATTGAAAAGTTTTTGGGCAGTGATTTCGTTGTGAAGTCCAGTTATGGCCATATCCGAGACCTTAAAAAGAAGGATATGGGGATTAACAAAGAGGACGGGTTTAAACCCGAATACGAAGTCTCTCCAGACAGTAAAAAAACGGTCGCTGAACTGCGTAAAACGATGAAACAGGTTGATACTGTTTGGCTCGCAACCGATGAGGACCGCGAAGGGGAAGCCATTGCATGGCACCTAGCGGATGAACTCGGACTGGATGTGTATAAAACGCCTCGAATCACCTTTAATGAAATCACAAAAACCGCGATTCAGCGTTCGATTGAAGAACCTCGGACAGTCGATTTATCTCTTGTCAATGCGCAACAAGCGCGTCGTATCGTGGATCGTTTGGTCGGTTTTGAATTATCGCCTGTGCTTTGGAAAAAGATTCGTTACGGTCTGTCAGCGGGTCGTGTGCAATCGGTGGCGGTGCGATTGATTGTTGAGCGTGAGCGCGATATTGAGGCCTTTGTGCCAGATGTGACTTATAAAACGCAAGCGCAATTCGA
>JAAZVR010000143.1 GCA_018623305.1 Thiotrichales bacterium
ACCAAGGTGCGATTGTCGAAGAAACGTTTCAAACAGAGTTGGTCAATCGTGCGCTAGAAGCGTTGGGTCACACTGTAACGGATATTAAAGAAGTGGATTATGCGATTGCGTATAAGCAAATTTCGCAAGAAGCAAAATCTGATGATATTCACTTTATGGCAGTGAACTGGGCGCCTTTGCATGAAAACATGTACAACAAAGCAGGTGGCGACACTACTTTCTACCGAAAAGGTCAATACGTTGAAGGCTGTGCGCAAGGGTATTTGATTGATAAGAAAACAGCCGATCAATACGGTATTGACACGATTAATGATTTCAAAGATCCAAAGATTGCCAAATTATTTGATGCGGATGGTGATGGCAAAGCAGATTTGACAGGCTGTAAGCCAGGCTGGGGTTGTGAGAAAGTCATTGAGCATCAATTGGATGCGTATGGTCTACGAAATACAGTTGAGCATAATCAAGGTGAGTACTCAGCGCTGATTTCAGACACGATCACTCAGTTTAAGCAAGGTAAGCCGATTTTATACTACACTTGGACGCCTTATTGGGTTTCAGGTATTTTGCGCCCTGGCAAGGATGTAAAGTGGTTGCAAGTTGAATATACGGCTCATCCTGTCACTAAGGATACGAAATTGTCCAATGGTGCGAATTATGGTTTCAACGTGAACTCAATGCGTATCGTAGCGAATAAAGCGGTTGCTGAAAATCACCCTGACGTAGCTAAGTTGTTCGAAGTGATGTCATTGTCCGTGAATGACGTATCTGCTCAGAACAAATTGGTTCGTGATGGTCAGAATTCACAGAAAGACATTACTCGTCATGTGGATGCGTGGATTAAAGCGCACCAAGCGAAGTTTGATGGTTGGATTAAAGCGGCAAAAGCGGCTAAATAATCTGCATCATTCGGAAAGTAAAAAGGCCTGCGAAATGCAGGCCTTTTTATTTGGTGGAGTCGGCGGGGCTCGAACCCGCGTCCGAAAACCTTCCCCAATGAGTTCTACGTGTGTATTTTGTCAATTAATTTAATCCATGCCAGGAGGACAAGCACTCCGAAACATAGACGAGTCCGATTCTCTTTAACGCAACGTACAACAGACCGTGCCGTTACGCGAGCTAATGAGTTCTGACGTTCAACAATGATGCATTAGCACATACATCGAGAACGAAAGCCGCAATTAGGCAGCTAAAGCGTAGTTTTTATCGTTTGCAACTATAACAAATTCGATTGTTTTACGAGAGGATCGAAATCTCGACACGCCCTCAAAGTCTCCGCATTCCCGTCGAAACCAATGCGACCCCAATGAGTGTAGTTGTATTATGGTGATTATCGATTCACTTTCAAGAGGCGTTGTTTATCGCGATTCCAATCTCGGTCTTTTTGCACCTGACGTTTGTCATGTTGCTTTTTACCTTTGGCAATCGCAATCGCCGCTTTCACTTTACCGGTTTTCCAATAAAGCTTGTGAGCGATAAGGGTATAACCGTCTCGTTCTTTAGCACCAATCAATTTATCAATCTCTCGACGATGCAACAGCAATTTGCGTGTGCGGGTCGGGTCTGGGTGAATATGAGTGGATGCCGTTTGAAGTGGTGTAATCAAAGAACCCAAAATGTATGCCTCACCATTTTTGATGATGACGTAACTGTCCACAAGCTGACATTTGCCTGCTCGTAAACTTTTCACTTCCCAACCTTCAAGGACCAAGCCCGCTTCGAGTGTTTCTTCAAAGAAATAATCGTGTTGCGCTTTCTTGTTGATCGCTATTTGATTGGAGGTGTTTGGTTTTTTCTTTGCTTTTCCCATAACGGGGCAATTATAAGCGATGTCTGTTTTGAAGTTTGAAATAAAATTTCATACTGTTAAAATAATTAGTGCTCTAAATAATTTTTTAGGTAAATTATCAATCATTCAATGAAATTAGATCAAATTTCGGTTGAAAAACCGAATTCAGAAGATGGGCTTGATGTCCATGCTTTGGTAGAGAGGTGCCCACCTTTAGACCCAAACTCAAGTTACTGTAATTTATTGCAAGTGACTCATTTTAAAGAAACCTGTTCAATTGCTCGAAAGAGAAATGAGGTCGTTGGATTTGTGTCTGGGTATCGATTGCCCGACCAGCCAGAGACTTTATTTGTCTGGCAAGTTGCGGTGGATGAATCAGCGCGTGGGCATGGCTTGGCCTTCCGTATGGTGCAATCAATACTGAATAGAGTACAAAATAAAAACATAAAATATATTCAGTCAACAATTACAGGTGATAACAATGCCTCTTGGGCTTTGTTTAATAAATTAGCGCGTCACTATGATTTGACCGTGAATAAGTCCATCCAATTTGACGAAGAACGTCATTTTAAAGGCCTACATGCGACGGAATATCTCGCAGAAATCGGCCCAATACAGAATTAAAAATCAGGGAAATAATTATGAAAATTTTTGAAGAAATTGAATCGGAAGTGCAGAGTTATGCACGTTCATTTCCACGCGTCTTTAATCGCGCTAAAAACGAATTTATTTATGATGACGAAGGCAATGAATACCTCGACTTCTTAGCAGGTGCGGGTGCGTTGAATTATGGTCACAATAATGATTACATTAAACAGCCGTTGCTGGATTATGTAGCAGGTGATGGGATTACTCACGCTTTAGATATGCACACGAAAGCGAAGGGGGAGTTTCTTGAGGCCTTAAATGAGGTTATCTTAAAACCACGTGGTTTGGAGTATACGGTTCAGTTTACAGGCCCAACAGGTACGAATGCGGTTGAAGCGGCGATGAAATTGGCGCGAAATATCACAGGACGTCACAACATTTTGACATTCACGAATGGATTCCACGGGGTGAGCTTGGGCGCTTTGGCGGCGACAGGTAATCAGCATCACCGAGGTGCGGCGGGTGTGTCACTGGGTGGGACAGATCGCATTCCTTACGA
>JAAZVR010000144.1 GCA_018623305.1 Thiotrichales bacterium
GGCACCACGCCTGGCGCAATGCAATTCACACGCACGCCATATTCTGCCCACTCCAATGCTTGAACTTTGGCCAAAGCCTCAAGGCCCGCTTTAGAGGCCGCATAAGCTGCAAAATTCTGCACCGATTGTTTCGCGTGAATACTGGTATTGTGAATCACACAACCACCCTCTGGAATATGCGGCAAAGCCATTTGAGATAACAAATGCGGTGCTCGCAAATTCACATTCATGGTGTCGTCCCATAAATCGGCTGTGGTGTCTTCTGCGTAGGCCTTCAACACAACCCCAGCGTTATTAACCAACACGTCAATCCGACCAAATTCAGCCACCACCTCATCTATCAAGCACTGCATATCGCGCTCAACACGCAAATCTGCATAAAATTTTTTCGCAATACCACCTTGAGATTGAATCTGTGACACCACCGAATCCGCACCCTCTTCTCGAGTGCGATAATGCACCGCGATTTTGGCACCTTGTTTAGCAAAAGCCTTCGCTATGCCTGCACCCAAACCGCCCGAGGCACCGGTGATTAAAACAACCTTATCAGTTAAGCCCACGCATCACTTTCCCTAGATGCACACGTAAACCTTGGAAACGTTCATCGACTTTTTTCGCTAAGGCCTCATCATTCGTTTCATCAATGGCATACTCAATGTCCAAAGCCACACGTTTGACGCCTTTACTCAAAAAATACCCACCCACGAGGCCTAAATCACCATCCATGTACAGATTGCCGTTAAATGCAGTGTCTGCTAATTTCGGGTAGGCCTTGAATAAACGCTCCAACTCGTCTAACACAGGCATCATGTTTTTTGCCCACATTGCTTCTGGCTCCATAAACGCATAATCATTACGTGTCGCTTTCATGTGTGGTTTTGCCAAACGCAAAAACTCAATAAACCCATTCATTTTCAATTTTTCAGCGACAGGCATCGCAACGTCTATACGATCATGACTCAAACCCATTGAATCAGCATCCCAACGTAAATAAATGTCTTTCAACCAATCTCGATCGTAATACACCTGACGGCCATGCTCCCAATGTAAAACATGAGATTCAGGCAAAATCACCACCGCGCCTTTATCCTTGACGCGGTCATAAATTTCACTCGCTGGCAGTGGATGTTCATCGCTCGGATCAGGAATCCACGGCAAGGCACAGCCTTTAAAGGCGTGCTGTCGATGACCCGAAACACGAGTGACTTGAAATTTGACTTCCTTACCTAAATCCTCAATAACCTTACCTTCAGCAAACACATCATCCTCAATGTTGTCTGAATAAACACCAATAAACACACGCTGGTCAGGCATAAAAGTTTTTGCAAATGCACCTGTAAAACCTAGCATCAACGCCAAGCCTAAGACTGACTTTTTCATAGGGGGTACCTTTGTATTTCCGTTATAATCCACCCCATTATAAAACGATTTCAGGTTAATTTTTCATGGAAGCTACAGCACGTATTTATCACTTAAGTCACAATGATCTCGATGGCTACGGCGCACAATTCGTCGTCTCACAAGCCTTTTATAACGTGGCTTATTTCAATGCCGATTACAAAGACATTGATAAAACATTCCAAGAAATGATGAAACGCATCAAGATGGATATCTTGACGGGCACAAACGTTGATTTAGTTTTAATTACTGATGTGAACTTAACTGAAACACAGTCGCAGTTCATCGAAACTCAATTGAATAAACTTGAAAACCCACCGAAATTATTGCTTTTAGATCACCACGCAACAGGTGAGGCCTCTGCAAAAAAACACGAATGGTATCAATTAGATACCTCTGTTTGTGCCACGCGTTTAACCTATAACTGGGTACGCCAATTCTTTGCACCTGAACAGGCAGAATTAGACGCGCGT
The DNA here is from genome assembly GCA_018623305.1 of Thiotrichales bacterium. Classification (GTDB taxonomy): domain Bacteria; phylum Pseudomonadota; class Gammaproteobacteria; order JAAZVR01; family JAAZVR01; genus JAAZVR01. The sequence continues at coordinate 1,872 of JAAZVR010000144.1, forward strand.
ATGGATCGTTTTTCAGATATGGTCAACGTCACCGATATGTGGATTCAAGGCCATGAAAATTTCGAAAAAGCCAACTACTTATCGTCGATGGTATTTGAGCGTGATAATTTATGCCCAGAAATGGATGACGTATCTCGCCAACACAAATTTTTCTTGGTGGATAAGGTCTTTGATATCTTCGACCAAGGCGGCACTATCCGCCAAGCTGAAACCTCTTTATATGAAATCAAAGAAGCCTTTTTACTCGATCAAGGCCTTTCGGAAGAAATCGTTCGTGATGACAACCAAGCCATTGCTAATAAATACTTTTCATTAGTTTATGACTTTGTGGTCAAACACGGCTTCAGCATTATTGATGTCGATGGTCACAAATCAGCGGTGTTCTACAACTGGCAGCATTCAGTCTTCCAGCACGTCACTGCACGTCTGTTTGATGAGTCGGATAAAGTGGATATGGCGATTCGAGTTGCCCCACAAGGTCGCGTGTCATTCCGCTCAGAAACACCGGATGTGAATGTCGGCAATATCGCGGCAAAATACTTCGGCGGTGGCGGTCACCCTTGTGCCTCAGGCGGCGCTTTGAAAGTGAAAAAAGTCAACAATGAGGCAGAAGGCATCAAAATCATCAATCAGATGATTGGCGCTTAAGTTTGAAAAACTGCTGAATTTTCGTTCGGCATTCCTCTTCTAAGACCCCTCTCACCACCTGCGCGCGATGATTAAGCGCAGGATGGTGAACAATATTAAACACACTTCCCGCAGATCCTGTTCTCGCATCACTCGCACCGTAAACCACTGTACCGACTCGGGCATGAACAATCGCCCCCGAACACATCGGACACGGCTCTAGCGTCACGTATAAAGTCGTATCATTTAAACGATAATTTTCAACTGTTTGCCCTGCATCTCGCAAAGCCATCACTTCCGCATGCGCTGTTGGATCATTCAGAGTAATCACCTGATTAAAGCCTTCTCCAATCACCTCATCCTTTTGAATAAGCACCGCACCGACGGGCACTTCGCCCAAGGCTTCTGCCTTATCTGCAAGCGTTAACGCATAC
>JAAZVR010000025.1 GCA_018623305.1 Thiotrichales bacterium
AAACACAAAAGCCGCAATCCAACCGGGCTTCCCTAAATCCGCCAAAGCCCACTGAAAGGCAATGAGTGCAGGCGCCACACCAAACGACACCATATCCGCCAAGCTGTCGTATTCCGCACCGAATGCCGATGAAGTATTGGTCATACGCGCGATACGCCCGTCTAAGCCATCAAAAATCAACGCGACAAAAATCGACAAGGCAGCGACTTCAAAGTCATTTTGCATCGCCGCAATGACGGCATAAAAACCCGCAAACAGCGCCGCTGTTGTAAACAAGTTCGGCAATATATAAATTCCGCGCTGAAAACCTTTCACTGTCATTGCTCTCAAAAATGTATCAATCACTTCATTATACTAGAAATAATGGCCAGCCAATATCTGCATCAAATGGAATTTATAGCAAAGCATAAAAATGATTTCTTAAACTCAACTTTATTTTGACGTCAGAATAGTATATGATTTCATACAAGTTCAGAAATCAAATACCATCTGAATGAAAAAATACTATATCAGGAGATTTAAAAATGGCTAAAGCTATCAAGAAAAAAGCAGTAAAAAAAGTAGCAAAGAAAATGGCATCTAAAGTTGCTAAGAAAAAAGACGTAAAGTCAGTTGCTAAGAAAGCAGCGAAAAAAGTGATCAAGAAAGGTTTCTCGAACACAAAGAAAATGAAAAAAGCCGTTAAAAAGGCTGTAAAAAAAGCAGCATAAGTTTTAACTCAGCTTCTTTTTAAAAGCCAGTGATCACCCTCACTGGCTTTTTTTGTACTGCTATAGAGCAAGAACAAAAAAACCGGCATAAGGCCGGTTTCTTTATATTCTTATATTAGTAGGCGTTTTTTCTGAGTTCGCGGCGGAGTTCTGCGACGTTTACACTTAGTAAACAAGCCGAACTCCAACAAAGAAATCAGGAAAACAAGCCCCTAATATTAGTTTTTGTCTTGGTCGATGATCTTGTTCGCCGCAATCCAAGGCATCATTGCACGCAATTTCGCGCCAACTTGCTCAATTGGGTGCTCAGCATTCAAACGACGCATTGCAGTCATTGATGGGTAACCTGCTTGGCCTTCCAAGATGAACTGCTTAGCGTATTCACCTGTTTGGATGTCAGCCAATGCTTGACGCATTGCTTCACGAGACTCTTCGTTGATTACGCGAGGACCTGTTACGTACTCACCGTACTCAGCATTGTTTGAGATTGAGTAGTTCATGTTCGCGATACCGCCTTCGAACATCAAGTCAACGATCAATTTCAACTCGTGCAAACACTCGAAGTAAGCCATCTCTGGCTCATAACCTGCTTCAACCAATGTTTCGAAACCCATTTTAACTAGGTCAACAGCACCACCACAAAGAACCGCTTGCTCACCGAATAGATCCGTTTCACACTCTTCACGGAAAGTCGTTTCTAGGATACCTGTACGACCACCACCAACAGCTGATGCGTAAGATAGAGCGATGTCTTTCGCAGTACCAGAAGCGTCTTGCTCGATTGCGATTAGATCAGGAATACCACGACCCGCAACGAACTCAGAACGTACTGTATGACCCGGCGCTTTAGGCGCGATCATAATTACGTCTAGGTCTTTACGAGGAACCACTTGGTTGTAGATAATTGCGAAACCGTGAGCAAATGCAAGTGCTGCACCTTCTTTAATGTTCGGCTCGATTTCGTTTTTGTAAAGGTCTGCTTGGAACTCATCTGGAGTCAAGATCATTACAACGTCAGCACCTGCAACTGCAGTCGGTACGTCAGCTGTTTTAAGACCGTAACCTTCAGCTTTCTTAACTGAAGAAGAACCTGGACGAAGACCTACAACAACGTCAACACCTGAATCTTTCAAGTTTGCCGCGTGCGCGTGACCTTGAGAACCGAAACCGATTACGGCTACTTTTTTACCTTGGATGATCGAAAGATCACAATCTTTATCGTAATAAGCTTGCATGCTTTTTCCTTAAACTTAATTTTTTATAAATAAATCTGTACTATTTTATCAGATGTGAAGGTTTTTAGAACCACGCATGATTCCTAACACACCCGAACGCACGGTTTCCAAAATCAACGCTGGATCAACTGTTCCGACAAATGCATCAAGCTTGGATGCATCACCTGTCATTTGAATCGTGTATACACCGTCTGTCACATCCACGATTTGTCCGCGGAAGATTTCTGACAAACGAATTAATTCTTCTTTCATATTTGGCTGACTGGCATCAATTTTAATCAACATCAGTTCACGCTCGATGTGCGCGCCTTCCGTTAAATCAACCATCTTCACAACATCAATCAACTTATTCAATTGCTTAACGATTTGTTCGATGATTTGGTCAGACCCCTCGGTAACCAAAGTCAGACGTGATAGTGAGTCATCTTCAGTCGGTGCAACGTTCAACGATTCGATGTTGTAACCACGCGCTGAGAATAGACCAACCACTCGTGAAAGTGCGCCCGGCTCGTTTTCCATCAACAATGAAATAATGTGTCTCATCGTAGGCTCCTTACACCAAAATCATTTCGTTAAGACCGGCACCCGCTGGAATCATCGGATACACGTTTTCTTCTTTGTCTGTAATCACGTCTAGGAATACCAAACGATCTTTCAAACCAATCGCTTCATCCATTGCTGCATCTAAATCTGCTGGATTATCAACGCGCATACCAACGTGGCCATACGATTCAACCAATTTCACGAAATCAGGTAATGATTCCATATACGACATTGCGTAACGGCTTTCGTAAAAGAACTCCTGCCATTGACGAACCATACCTAAGTAGCCGTTATTCAAACAGATAATCTTAATCGGCAAGTTGTATTGCAAACACGTTGATAGCTCTTGAATATTCATTTGAATAGAACCTTCACCTGTAATACACGCAACCGTCGCATCAGGATGAGCAAACTGCACGCCCATCGCTGCTGGCAAACCAAAGCCCATCGTACCTAGACCACCAGAGTTGATCCAACGACGAGGCTTATCAAATTTGTAGTACTGAGCCGCAAACATTTGATGCTGACCTACGTCAGTTGTTACAAAAGCATCACCTTTTGTCGCACGCCATAAAGATTCAACCGCCGCTTGAGGTTTGATTTCTTTTGATGTCGTATCGTATTTCAAGCAATCAATCGCGCGCCATTCTTCGATTTGCTCCCACCAAGCTGAAAGCTCTGGCTGAGTTTCGTAGTTACGCTCTTCCAACATCTCCATCATGTCTTTTAAAACACGTTTCACTGGACCCACAATTGGCACATCCACTTGAACGTTTTTAGAAATTGACGCTGGGTCAATATCGACATGAACAATTTTCGCTGTTGGACAGAATTTCTCAAGATTGCCTGTTACACGGTCATCAAAACGCGCGCCAATTGCAATCAAGGTATCACAGTGGTGCATACCCATATTTGCTTCATAAGTTCCGTGCATACCTAGCATGCCGACAAACTGTTTATCTGAAGCAGGATAGCCACCCAAACCCATTGAAGTATTGGTAATTGGATAACCCAATTTACGAGTCATTGCAGTCAATTCTTCAGACGCATCGCCCAAAACAATACCACCGCCTGTGTAAATCATCGGGCGTTTCGCCTCAAGAATCATATCCACTGCTTTACGAATCTGACCGCTATGACCTTTTTCAATTGGCGTGTAAGAACGAATATCAACCGTCTCTGGGTAAACGTATTCACATACATTCGCTGTGACGTCTTTAGGAATATCAACCAAAACAGGACCAGGACGACCTGTTGTCGCAATATGGAAGGCCTTTTTCAACGTCACCGCTAAATCTTTAACGTCTTTAACCAAGAAGTTATGCTTAACCACAGGGCGTGAAATACCAATCATATCCACTTCTTGGAAAGCATCATTACCAATCAAATCGCTGGCAACCTGACCCGACAAAACGACCATAGGAATTGAATCCGCATACGCAGTTGCAATACCCGTAACGGCATTTGTCGCACCTGGGCCCGACGTCACCAAACAAACTCCTGGCTTATCCGTAGAGCGAGCGTAGCCGTCAGCCGCATGCGTTGCCGCTTGCTCGTGACGTACTAAAATATGTTTAACTTTATCCTGCTGATATAAAGCATCGTAAATATGCAAGACAGCACCACCCGGATACCCGAATAAGTACTCAACCCCTTCGTCTTGCAAAAATTGAGCAACGATCTCTGCACCTTTTAATTGCACGGTTCTCTCCAAAAATTCTTAACTTTTTTAAATTCGGTTAATTGCTTGTTATGTGTTGGCTCCGAGCTCGGTTGGTCTCAGAAATCGTTGTGTCGTTTACTACGGGTGGGTGTACCCAAACAGGACAAATAAAGCCCGAAAAAGCACGTTACTTAATCAGGCCATCACGTTTTGTTTTGCAGAAACGTGGAAAAACAAGCAATTAGGGCGCGAATTGTACCGATTTTCATCAAAAAAACAATCGCTAAAACACATTTGATTAAAACACACTAAAATAGTCAAGTATTGAAAAGGGAATTTTATCCATGTTTACACAAACTTACACGCAATTACCCGACGACTTTTACATACCATTAACGCCTGAATCACTGCCTGATTCAGACACCATTCACGTGAATCAGTCGTTACTCGATGAACTAGGATTAAAGGACTTAGACATTGATGAACTGGTTTCAGGGGAATCATGGCCCAAAGGCTTTGAGCCGTTGGCACAAAAATACACAGGCCATCAGTTCGGTTATTACAACCCTGATTTGGGCGATGGTCGCGGTTTATTGCTTGGGCAGTGGGTTGACTCATCCGGCAAACACTGGGATTTCCATTTAAAAGGTGCAGGCCGCACGCCCTACTCTCGCCGAGGCGATGGACGCGCGGTATTGCGCTCAACCATTCGAGAATATCTCGTAGGTGAATATTTACACGCTTTAGGCATTCCAACGACGCGCGCTTTGGCCTTGGCTCGCGGCAATGAAACCGTATTTCGTGAAGGACCTGAGCAACGCGCCATGCTCATCCGCGTCACCCCAAGTCATATTCGTTTCGGCCACTTTGAATGGGCGGCAAGCCAAGGCCCTTCTGAGGTTCGATCACTCTTGCAGTATGTTTTCAAATACGTTTATCCTGAACTGAACACCGCTGAAGAATTACTGTATGAAGTTAGCCGTCGTACAGCCAAACTCATTGCAAGCTGGCAAACGGTCGGATTCAATCACGGCGTGATGAACACAGACAATATGTCCATTCTGGGCGAGACGTTTGACTTTGGCCCTTATGCCTTTTTCGATACATTCCAAATTGGCTTTATCTGCAACCATTCCGATGACCAAGGTCGTTACGCCTACAATGAGCAACCCAATGTTGGATTATGGAATGTGCAAGTGTTAGCACAGGCCTTGGCGGATTGGATTCCAAGTGATGCGATTCAACAAAGCGTTGAGATATACACCGACACCTACAATCACGAATATTTAGAACGAATGCTCGCTAAACTGGGTATAACGAAACAGTCAGATGAAGACAAACTTATTGTGCGCGATTTATTAGTGCTCATGGATCAACACCAAGTCGATTTCAGCCTGTTTTTCTCAAACTTAACCCATACAGATGAAGTGCCTAAAGGCCTTGAAACATGGCACGAAGCCTATTTAGAACGCATTAAGTTAGAAAATTCAGAAGATTCCGTTAAAGATTTAATGAAGGCCTCAAATCCGAATGTGTATTTGCGTAATCACATTGCACAGCAAATCATCGAAGCGGTCGAACAAAACGACTACCATGTATTAGACGCTTGGGTTAAACGACTTCAAACCCCAATTGACGAGCATGGTGATGTGAATCAAGAACCGCCACAAATTCGCAAAAACATTCGTCTAAGCTGTTCTTCTTGAAATTGGTGGAGCCTACGAGGATCGAACTCGTGACCTCTTCACTGCCAGCGAAGCGCTCTCCCAGCTGAGCTAAGGCCCCATTTGGAATGGTTGGGCGATTTTAAGTTCAGTTGGACACACTCGTCAAGCCAAACTCTTATGCTGAGTGCTATAATTCTCGGATTAAGAATTTATGGATAAGAGAACCTGTCAATGAGCGATACGCCAGTCGAAAAACCTGTCAATTTCATTCGTAACATCATCGATGCTGATTTAGCAGAAAACAAGCACGATTCAATTCACACGCGTTTCCCGCCAGAACCCAATGGCTACCTTCATATTGGTCACGCGAAATCAATTTGCTTGAACTTTGGTTTGGCGCAAGATTACAAAGGCCAATGTAACCTGCGTTTTGATGATACCAACCCAACGAAAGAAGACATGGAATACGTTGAGTCAATTAAAAAAGACGTGCAATGGTTGGGCTTTGATTGGTCTGGCGATATTTGCTATTCATCAAACTATTTTGACAAGTTCTATCAATATGCAATGGAACTAATCGACAAAGGCTTAGCGTATGTGTGTTTCCTCAATGCTGAAGAAACACGCGAATATCGCGGCACATTGAAAGAAGCGGGTAAAAACTCTCCGTATCGAGACACCACACCAGAAGAAAACCGCGCTTTGTTTGAAAAAATGAAAGCAGGCGAATTCGAAGAAGGCAAATGTGTATTGCGTGCCAAAATTGATATGGCTTCGCCAGTGATGTGTATGCGCGACCCAGCGTTGTACCGAATTCGATTCGCACACCACCACCAAACAGGCGATGCGTGGTGCATTTACCCAATGTATGATTTCGCACATTGTATTTCGGATGCGATTGAAGGCATTACGCACTCATTGTGTACTCTGGAGTTCCAAGACAACCGTCGTTTGTACGACTGGTTTTTGGATCACCTTGAAGACTTCAACAAACCTGATCGCCCACATCAGTACGAGTTCTCTCGTTTGAATTTGGAATACACCATGATGTCGAAGCGTAAGCTGCATCAATTGGTGGATGACAAACTGGTCGAAGGTTGGGATGACCCTCGAATGCCTACGATTTCAGGCATGCGTCGTCGAGGTTACTCACCTGCATCCATTCGCGACTTTGCCGAACGCGTAGGTATTTCAAAAGTGGATAGCATGACTGATATGGCGATTTTAGAAGCCGCAGTGCGTGATGATTTAAATGTGAATGCCCCACGTACCATGGGCGTGATCGACCCGATTAAAGTCATCATCGAAAACTACCCTGAAAACGGCTCCATTGAAACCATCGATGCACCTGTTCACCCTCAAAATGAATCAATGGGCACTCGTCAAATTCATTTTGGCCGTGAGATTTACATCGATCGCGCAGACTTTGAAGAAGTCAAACCGAACAAAAAGTTCCAACGCTTAGCGATTGATAAAGAAGTGCGTTTACGTAACGCTTACATCATCAACGGTACACGTTGCGACAAAGATGCAGATGGCAACATCACTACGATTTATGCAACCTACGATCCTGATACTTTGGGCAAAAACCCTGAAGATGGTCGCAAAGTAAAAGGCGTAATTCATTTTGTGGAAGCCAGTAAAGCGGTGCCAGCAGAATTCCGTTTGTACGATCGTTTATTCACGGTTGAAAACCCAGCGAAGGAAGATGATTTTGAAGCGGTGTTAAACCCGAATTCATTAGAGATCAAACACGGTTTTGTTGAACCCGCTCTAACACAAGCGACACCTGAACAAGGCTATCAATTTGAACGTGAAGGTTACTTCTGTCGTGATAATAAAGCCGATACTTTGGTGTTTAACAAAACGGTTGGCCTTAGAGAAGTTTGGAATAAATAATCCTCACCTTTATCGTTAAGCCCGCACTTCATCCTGCGGGCTTTTTTGTATGGATTTAAAACACCGATCCTGAAACAATGTCTTGCAAAGGCTTACGAACTCTTTCAGGTTGTTCCATCGTTTCGACTTCATAGCCAATTGCTAAGGCCGTCAAAGGCACTAAACCATCTTCAACTTCAAATAATTCCAATACTTTATCTGGCAAAATTCCGCCCATTTGATGGACTGATAGGCCTCGATTTGTAGCCTCTAACGTCATAAATGCCGAAGCCGCGCCTAAGTCATGAATAGCTGTCCCATTTGGTTCGCCATTAAATTCATAATGTGTTTTGTAAAGACCAATCATCAACACGGGAGCGTTTTGCGCCCATTGCTGATTGGGCTCGACTAAACAATTCAACACCTTGTCCCAGGCACCATCGTCCTCATCTCGAATACCCAGAATGTATCGCCAAGGCTGATCGTTATATGCCGACATCGCCCAACGCCCTGCTTCAAATATGGCTCTTAAATCTGCCTTTGACACCGCACAGTCAGAATCGTAATGATACGTACTTGAACGTTGCTTAAAGACATCCATTACATTGGCTTCAATTAGATTTTTCATCGTTTATTGTCTCTCTTGAGGTAAATCAAATAACAAAACATCCGCCTGATCAAGGCCTTCTATTTCAATCAAACTTTCAGGGTAAATCGTAGCCGCATCTCCGCTTTTGCAGTCTCGACCATTAATTTTTGCCTGCCCTTGAGCAATATGGATATAGGCAATTCGATCATCACCCAAGTCATAGCTCAACACCACACCCTCCGAAATCAATGCGTTAAGAATCACGCCATCACTGTGAATCGCCAGAGACCCTTCTCGACCATCGGGTGACACCAAGGTTTTCCATTGATTTTGTCTAGAATCATCCAGTTCCAAACTTTGATATTGCGGCTCAACATCCTGTTTGTTTGGCAACATCCAAATTTGTAAAAGGTGCGTTTCGTTGACTTCAGAAGGATTGAACTCCGAATGGGTAATGCCCGACCCCGCGGACATATGCTGGATTTCACCCTGGCGAATCGTACTTCCATTGCCCATACTGTCTTTGTGCGCCAACTCACCTTTCAATACATAGGTAATGATTTCCATATTATCGTGCGGATGTGTTGCGAAACCGCCGCCTGCGGCAATCACATCATCATTAATCACTCGCAACACGGAAACATTCATATGATTTCGGTCAAAATATTGCCCGAATGAAAATGAATGCGCGCTTTTCAGCCAGTCTATTTCGACATGGCCTCGTTCCTCTGCAGGTCTAAAAATAACCATCATAGGCCTCCTGTTTCTAATTACTAAACAGTATCGCTAAAATAAAAAATGAAATAAACTAGCCAATATAAAAACAACTCTTTCACAAAATGAAACAATATTCTTTTGCCAATTTAGAACTTTTTTGTGCAATTGTCGAGGCGGGCAGCTTTCAAGCGACCGCAGACCGACTGGCGCTCAGCACCCCCAGCGTGAGCCGAAAGCTTGCTCATTTAGAATCGTGTTTAGGCGTTCGACTGCTCAATCGTTCCACACGAAAGCTGAGCCTAACGGAAGCAGGCCAGCAATTTCTAATCGATGCTCAGCACATTCTGAACGCTGCGGATGAAGCGGAAAATAAACTTCAGTCCAACGCAACCGAACTGCAAGGCGTTTTGAAAATTGCCGCACCGTTAAGTTTTGGCATTGAAGTGCTTTCGAAACATTTACCCGAGTTCATTAAGCAACACCCCAAACTTGAAATCAAAATCCAACTGGAAGACCACATCACGGATTTATACGCAGAGGGTATTGATGTAGCTTTAAGAATCGGTGAATTAGAAAATTCAAACCTAATCGCGCAAAAAATCTGTGATTATCGAAAAATTGCCTGTGCTTCACCTGAATATGTAACCCAACAAGGCAGTATTCACAATGAAACCGACTTAAAACATCACAAACTGCTGCACTACGACCTCATCAGCCTAAAAGATGAGTGGAAAACCGAATCAAATCTCAATTTAGATGTGGTGTTTTCATGCAACAACGGTGAAATGCTCTTAGCAATGGCCAAGCAAGGCCTTGGCATCACTCTGTTACCTGAATTTATTTGCGCAAAGGCCTTAGAAACAGGGGAATTGGTTTCGCTTAATTTATATCCTCAACCCGAGCATCTCACCTTGCACGCATTACGCCCAAGCCGAAAATTTACGCCATTAAAAGTGAAGGCCTTGATTGAGTTTTTGAAAGAAAAATTAACGAATTGAGAAATCGATATTATCGATTAAGCGCGCTTTACCCAAGCGCGCTGCGGCTAGCACCACAAAATCATGTGTGTCTTTTTGTGCCATGCGCAGAGTATTGGCATCCCGAATCTCAATGTAATCAGGCTCAAAGCCTGCTTTGCTCAGTTGCTGATTGCCCAGCTCAATCAATCGATCGAAATCCGTAATAAGGCCTTCTTGAAGCGAGGTTTTTATCGTCTGTAAAGTCCGATACAATGCTGGCGCATTCGCTCGATTTTCATCCGTTAAATATTGATTGCGCGAACTCATTGCCAAACCGTCGGATTCACGCACTGTTTCACAGCCCACAATCTCCGTTGGCACATTTAAATCCGCCACAAATTTACGAATCACGGCTAACTGCTGAAAGTCCTTTTTACCAAAGAAGGCACGATCAGCCTGAACAATATTAAAAAGTTTGGTCACAACCGTCGCTACCCCATCAAAATGCCCAGGACGCGAACCGCCACAAGCACCTTCACTCACAGCGGGTACAGATACATTCGTAAAATCGGCTTGCCCATTCGGGTACATTTCATTAACAGACGGCGCAAACACATACGCGCATTGTGTCGTCGATAATTTTTCAATATCGGCAGCCAACGTTCGAGGATAAGCATCGAAATCTTCATTCGGACCGAACTGCAAGGGATTC
>JAAZVR010000145.1 GCA_018623305.1 Thiotrichales bacterium
CGTTTTTTAAGGCCTTGGATAAATTGTGAAGAGCCGTCGCACGATTCGGCACGATATGGTCAAACGCACCCGCTCGAATCATTTTCTCAAGCACACGTCGGTTGACCTTCTTCAAATCCACACGCAAACAAAAATCAAACAGACTGTTAAAACGTCCGCCTTCTTTTCGAGCATTCACAATCGACTCAATTGCGCCTTCACCAACGCCTTTAATCGCCCCCAAACCATAGATGACACTTTTTTCATCACCCTCAGGTTTAAAACGATATTCACAACGGTTCACATCCGGCGGTAGGACCTCCATGCCCATGTGCTCACACTCATAAACGAGGTTCACCACTTTTTCGGTGTTATCCATATCAGCCGACATAACCGCCGCCATAAACGACGCAGGATGATGGTACTTCATCCATGCCGTTTGATAAGACACCAAAGCGTAAGCAGCGGAGTGAGATTTGTTGAAACCGTATTTGGCGAACTCTTCCATGGTATCGAAAATTTTCGACGCCAAGGTCGCATCAATACCATTTTCAGCCGCACCTGATTCGAAAATCTCACGCTGTTTCGCCATTTCTTCAGGGATTTTCTTACCCATCGCTCGACGTAACATATCCGCGCCACCCAGGGTATATTTCGCCAACACCTGAGCAATCTGCATTACCTGCTCTTGGTACAAAATCGTCCCGTAGGTTTCTTTCAGAACCTCTTCCAAATCTGGATGGGGATAGGCGATTTCTTGACGACCGTGTTTACGTGCGATGAAGTCATCGACCATGCCTGAACCTAAAGGCCCAGGACGATACAAAGCCACCATCGCAATAATGTCTTCAAATACATCGGGCTGAAGTTTTTTAATCATTTCCTTCATACCGCGCGATTCCAATTGGAATACGGACGTGGTTTCAGCGGGCTTTAAAATGTGATCAAAAACCGCTTGGTCATCCAAATCAATAAACGCTATATCAAGGAAATTATCATCGCCCAACTGAGCCCCGTTGCGCTCATTCACCGACTGAACAGCCCAGTCAATGATGGTCAAGGTTCTAAGACCCAAGAAGTCAAACTTAACAAGTCCGACATCTTCAACGTCTTTCTTATCGTATTGCGTGACAAGGTTTGTGCCATCCGCTTCACAGTAGAGCGGTGAGAAATCTGTGAGATCGGTTGGGGAAATCACCACACCACCGGCATGTTTACCCGCATTTCGAGTTAGGCCTTCAAGCTTCAGCGCCATATCAATAAGCGCTTTAACCTCTTCATCATTGGCATAACGCTCTTTAAGATCATCCGATTCTTCTAAGGCCTTGGATAAGGTCATACCCAAATCAGGCGGAATCATTTTCGAGACTTTATCGACAAAGCCATACGGGTGCCCCATAACTCGACCTACATCACGCACCACGGCTTTTGCCGCCATAGTCCCATATGTGATGATTTGCGAAACTTGGTTTCGGCCATATTTTCGCGCCACATAATCGATCACCTCATCCCGACGATCCATACAAAAATCGATATCGAAATCGGGCATCGAAACACGCTCTGGGTTCAAAAATCGTTCGAACAGTAAAGCGTATTTAATCGGATCCAAATCAGTGATTTTTAGCGCATAAGCCACGAGTGAACCTGCGCCCGACCCTCGACCTGGACCCACAGGAATTTGATTGTCTTTTGCCCACTGGATGAAATCCGCAACGATCATGAAATAACCCGGGAATCCCATCTCAATAATGATGTCGAGTTCAAACTTCAGACGCGCAAAATATTCTTCATTGATGCTTGTCAGCTCTTCTTCCGTCGCATCAGGGAATAAGAATTCAATGCGCTCACGCAGACCTTTTTCAGATTCAGCGGCAAAGAATTCATCCAGCGTCATGCCTTCTGGTACAGGGAAATCAGGCAGATAGTTTTTACCCAATTCAATTTCTATCGAACAACGCTTAGCAATTTCAACCGTATTCTCAATCGCTTCTGGAATATCGCTGAACAATTCCATCATTTCTTCAGTCGAACGCAAATATTGCTGTGGTGTGTGCTTTTGCGTTCGACGGTGATCGTTGAGCAAGTAACCATCGTGAATACACACTCGAACTTCATGTGCTTCAAAATCTTCTGCTTTTGCAAAACAGGCATTGTTCGTCGCCACAACAGGGACTTGATATTGACTCGCTAAATCCACCGCATGACGAATATAATCCGCCTCACCTGCTTTTCCTACACGCTGTAACTCGATATAAAATCGATCACCGAAAAGTGAAACCCAATCTTTTAAATAGCGCTCTGCTATGTCAAATAGCGACGTTTGCAAAGCCTGACCAATATCGCCTTCTTGCGCGCCCGATAAAGCAATGAGATACTCCGTTTCACCCTTTAGCCAATCCCACTGCATAATCGCTCGTGAGCCATCGGTCTGACCGAACTGATAACTCTTAGAAATCAATCGAGAAAGGCTCAAATAGCCTTCACGGTTTTGTGCAATCAGTACCGCTCGAAAAGGCGGCTCAGTGGGTTTACGTTGAATCCAAGCATCCACACCTACAATCGGCTTAATGCCTGCACCCAATAAGGTTTTATAAAAGCGCACCATGCCGAATAAGTTGCTTTGGTCAGTCAAGGCAATGGCAGGTTGTTGCGTCTCTTTCAAACGTTTGACCATATCCTTCATACGCAAAGTGCCATCGACCATTGAAAATTCAGAATGGGTGCGTAAATGAACAAACATGATTAAATTCCTAAACGTTGAGCAACGGGTTTAAAACTGCGGCGATGTTCTGGCAGAACACCGTGTTTTTCTAAGGCCTCAAAATGCGCTTTGGTGGGATAACCTTTATGTTTAGCGAAGCCATATTCGGGGTGTTTTTTATCCAATTCTAACATTTGATGGTCGCGATAGACTTTTGCCAATATGGA
>JAAZVR010000146.1 GCA_018623305.1 Thiotrichales bacterium
AAAAACTATGATTGAACAACTCTTTACACAACTCCATTCTCTTGACGAATCGGCGATTGCCCAAGTCCTTGAACAACAATACCAAAGCGGTCTGCCAGAGGATTCGCTGGGGCGTTTATCTGACATCATCATCAAATTAGCAAGCCATCAGAAAACCCCGACGCCTCAAATCACAAAACCTTGGATTACGTTGTTTACTGCCAACGATGGCGTTGCGAATGAAGCGCCATCTATCGTGGATGCACTGGCGAAAACTCAGAATATTTCCATTGATGTAGTCGATGTCGGCACCGAACCAGCGCCAATGACGGAGTCGCAACTATTCGCAGCCATCAGCCTAGGCATGCAAGCTGCGGATAAAGCGAAAGCCGCGGGTGCGGATTTATTCATCACGGGTGAAACCGGCACAAATACGACTTCGGCGGTTGCCATGGTGTCGGTTTTGAGTGGCAAGTCCGCTGAAGAGCTTATGTGCCTTGGGCGTGAACGTTTGATGCGTCGCCAACAGGCGGAGGCAGAATTGATTCAATCCACGATTGAACAGCACCAAGAACACCTCACCTCTCCGCTTCGGATTCTGCAATATCTGGGTGAGCGAGAAACGGCCGCGCTTTTCGGGGCCTATATTCGCGCCGCGCAACTCGGCATGACGATTGTGGTGGACAGTTTTATGGGTACAGTTGCGCTGTGGATTGCGGATATGGTCAGCCGAAACGATCAGTTGGTGGAGTGCGATTCAATTGAGGCCTTGATGGAACTGGGCAAATATTCTGTGCCTGAAACGATGTTTTGTATTTGCGGTACCTGCACGCGGTTGGTTGAGTGGTCATTTTTTGCACAATTAAGCGATAATCCGATTCATGGATGGGTTTTGGATGCGCTGGCGGTTGAACCTTTGCTGTCTTTAAATATGAATATTGGGCAGGCCACAGGCGCGACACTCACTTTACCGCTGATTCAGCAGGCCTGTGAAATCCAAAATCATTTGAACGCTCTTAATCACTAAACGAGGCCTGTATGTCTTTTGCTCAATTGGGATTGTCGGATCCTATCTTAAATGCGATTTCAGATTTGGATTACGCACAACCCACTGAAATCCAAGCCAAGGCGATTCCGCTGGTTTTAAAAGGCGAAGACCTGATTGCTTCAGCGCAAACAGGCACGGGAAAGACGGCGAGTTTTGTGTTGCCGATTTTGCATCAATTGAATAATGATGAAGTCGTTCGCGCACGCTCCATTCGCGCCTTGATTTTGGTACCGACTCGAGAGCTGGCAAAACAGGTTGAATCCAGCATTCAGGCCTACAGCCAAAAACTTGAATTAAGCTCTTTGGCGATTTATGGCGGCACATCGGTTGAGTCGGATAAACAGGCTTTGGCGCAAGGCATTGATATTCTGGTTGCTACACCGGGTCGATTGTTGGATATGGCGTATCAACGTGCGGTGTTTTTTGATGATTTAGCGTTTTTAGTGCTGGATGAAGCCGACAAAATGCTGGATATGGGCTTTATTGAAGATATTCACAACATCATCGATCGATTACCTGCAAGCCGCCAAAGTCTGCTGTTTTCAGCGACGCTGGACGGTAAAGTGCGACACCTCGCGGATGCCGTCTACCCCGATGCGGTGGAAGTCAAAGTCGCGCCGAAAGGCCAAACACCGAATATCGAGCAGTGGATGATTGCGGTGGATAAAGACACGAAATCCTCACTTTTGAGTCATTTGATTAAAGAAAACGATTGGGATCAGGCGCTGATTTTTGTCGAAAAAAAACACTCTGCGGCTAAACTGGTGGAGCAGTTAGGTAAGCGTGGCATTGAGGCGGATTCGATTCATGCGGGGCGCAGTCAAGCTCAGCGAGAACGTGTGTGGAATGATTTCAAAACGGCTCAATTGAAATTTCTAGTCGCAACGGGCGTGGCGGCTCGAGGATTAGATATGCCCAATTTGAGTCGAGTGGTGAACTACGATTTGCCCTACCCTGCGGAAGAATACATTCACCGTATTGGGCGAACAGGCCGTGCGGGTCAATCGGGTGAAGCGATTTCACTGGTCTCGAAAGACGACTTTAAAAACCTGTGCATGATTGAAAGTTTATTGAATCAACTGCTAGAACGCAGAGAGATTGAGGCCTTTCCTGTGCGAAAGGCCGTGCCGATTTCGATTCTTAACTACCACCGTCGTTAAGCCACGGACAACACAATGAGTCGATTAACACTTCTAATCGACTCAAAAAATGATACGATTAATCTGTAATACAGGCTTGTTTCAATTGAACCAAGCTGTTTTCATCAGACGGGGTAATGGTTGTGTAACCGGCGCTTTCCCAAGCATCCATGCCACCAATCATGCTGGTCACATTGGTAAAGCCCATTTTCATAAGCGTGTCTGCTGCTAAAGCTGAACGGCCACCTGAACGACATACCACCAACCAACGTTTGCCGCGTCCATCGCGCAATTCTGGATTCGCACCTGGGTAGTTCATATCGGCCGCTGGCTCTAGGACACCGCGTGGCACATGAACGGCATCTTCAATCGCGCCTGCCAAATACTCTGCCGGCTCGCGAACGTCCAAAACCTTACACCCTTCCATAATCATTTTCAGGCCGCCATCCACGTCAACTTCATTGATGCGTGTTTTTGCGTCTTGTACGAAATCCATTAAACCCATAGCCATAGCTTGATTCTCCTATCGTTAATAACCGTTTCATTTTAACGGAACGACTGCTTATAATTGAACCAACTTAAAAGGAATTCCATATGAATATCGAAACCACGACGCCTTATAAAGCACATCTCATCATTTGCAAATGTTGCATGTCAGGCCAAGGTGATGAACTAAAAAAGAGGGTTAAGGCGATGGCGAAAGAAGA
>JAAZVR010000147.1 GCA_018623305.1 Thiotrichales bacterium
AACGCATTGCTGCGGGTGAGGTTGGAGAAACGTTGCAGTCGGGTACTGCAGTGCGTATCTTTACCGGAGCACAAATTCCCAAGGGTGTGGATACAGTCATTATGCAAGAACATGTGAGCGCTGATGGGGATCACATCACGCTCAATGAGCCGGTGAGTCGAGGTCAAAATATTCGCGTTGCGGGAGAAGACATTGAAATTGATCAAGTGATTTTGAAAAAAGGTCAACGCTTACGCCCTCAAGATATCGCTTTGGCCGCATCGATTGGTGTGGATTCGCTCAGTGTTTATAAACCTTTGAGAGTGGCTACTTTTTCAACGGGTGATGAATTAGTGATGCCCGGAGAAGCCCTCACAGAAGGAAAAATTTACAATGCTAATCGCTTTACCCTGGTCGGTTATTTGAACCAAATGGGTTTTGAAGTGATTGATTTAGGTCAAGTTGAAGATACATTGGAAGCCACTCAGAAAGCATTGCAAAAAGCCGCAGAAGTGGCGGATGTGATGATTACCAGTGGTGGTGTATCCGTCGGCGAAGAAGACCATTTAAAGCCTGCTGTGGATTCGCTGGGTGAGCTGAATATGTGGAAAGTCAAAATGAAGCCAGGAAAACCACTGGCCTACGGTCATGTTCAGAACACCCCTTTCATCGGTTTACCCGGTAATCCAGTTTCAACGTTTGCGACGTTTATTCTATTCGCAAAACCTTATTTAATGCGCATGCAAGGCATGAGCGAAGTGGCTCCAAGCTATATGACATTGCCTGCCGGCTTTGATTGGCCTAAAGCAGGTTTTCGTCGAGAGTTTGCTCGTGCTCGATTGGAAACAGTCGATGGCCGCACTCAGATTGTCTTGTTCCCGAATCAAAGCAGTGGCGTATTGACCTCTGCTAGCTGGGCAGAAGGCCTTGCTGAGATTCCAGATGAAACAACGGTAAAAGCGGGTGATTTAATTCGTTATTATCCATTGAGTGAGAATGTCTAATGCACTGGTCACACGGCTACAACACGGAAACACAATACGTCAGTCAGTTTTATCGTGAAACCAGTCCGAGCTGGTTGGATGCCGTGTGCATCACGCAAGGTGTGCGTCCACCCCAACATAACAATGATTTTCGTTGGTGTGAGCTCGGATCTGCGAATGGTTTTACAGTCAATTTAATTGCGGCCGCCTACCCTGATGCTCACTGTGTGGGCATTGATTTCATGCCGTTGCATTATTTGAACTCGGAATCACTGCGTAGCGATGCAGGCCTTAATAATGCTGAGTTTCATGAACTGAGTTTTGAAGAAGCCTGCGATGAAGCCTTTGAACCGTTTGATTACATTGTTATGCACGGTATTTATTCGTGGGTCAGCGAAGAAAATCGGGCCCAAGTACGTACTTTTATTCGTAAATTCCTCAAACCAGGCGGTGTGGTCTATAACAGCTACAACTGTTTGCCAGGGTGGTCGGAATCTTCGCCATTGCGCCATTATTTGATGGCGCAAGCCAATTCAATCTCAGGTTCGAATGATGAAAAAGCCCATTTAGGCTTGAGCACCATGCGTAATTTGGCCGACAATGCGGGCAAATTTTTTCAATCTGAAGGTGTGAAAGCCCAATTAGATGAAATGCAAAGCAAGCCAATCAACTACATTTCACAAGAATACATGAACCAAGATTGGACTCTGTTCTATGTCGATCAGGTGATGGCAGAAATGGATGAAGCTAAGCTGAATTATGTGGGTTCAACCAAGTTCAAACGCAACCATTTGGCGTTGAATTACAGCGTCATGCAGGAACGTTTGATCGCTTCTCAGCCGACTTTGGCTTTGCAGGAACTCACTAAAGATTTTATCGACAATACGCAATTTCGTGCGGATGTGATGGTGCGCGGTGCTGTCTATATGGGCGAGACTGAACAAGCCGAGCGTTTAGCGTCGCTGATGTTTGCGGAGGGTCGTTCTAAGCCACAGAGCCTTGCAGACACAGGGCTAACTCAGGAAGCGTTTAACAAAGGCCTCTCTGAAGCCAAATTAATACCTTTGGCATCGCGTCAAGCTATCTCAACTCAGTTCAATGAAGTCATTCGTCAGCGTACCTTGCGTAATGAACCTATGCCGTATGTATTATTGACCGCCTTTGGCACAGGCATCGCAACGGACAAACTGGATATACTTTTGGCCGACAAACCGATTGATGATGTACTGGGTGAAATTGAACAAAACGGCACAGAAATCGAAGACCGTATTGGTCGTCCAGTAACGACTCGTGAAGCGCAAAAAGAATTACTCGAAAATTATCAGGCCATCCGCGAGGATGAGCTTAAACACTTAAAGGAAATGGGCGTCTATGGCTGAATTAACGCATATCAACGAACGCGGCGAAGCTCGCATGGTCGATGTTGGCGAGAAATCGCATACCGTTCGCGAAGCCACTGCGCAAGCCGTAGTTGAAATGAATCAAGAAACCTTTGATTTGATTGTCGGTGGTGGCCACAAAAAAGGCGACGTGCTGGCAACAGCGCGCATTGCGGGCATTATGGCGGCAAAACGCACGCCTGAACTGATCCCGATGTGCCACCCGCTGATGTTGACCAGCGTAAAAGTTGAGCTGACGCCACAAACAGAATCACACTCTATTTTGATTCATGCGACGTGTAAATTGACAGGGCAAACGGGCGTTGAAATGGAGGCCTTAACTGCGGCGAATGTGGCGGCCTTGACGATTTACGATATGTGTAAAGCGGTGGATAAAGGCATGAT
Organism: Thiotrichales bacterium; assembly: GCA_018623305.1. Lineage (GTDB taxonomy): Bacteria > Pseudomonadota > Gammaproteobacteria > JAAZVR01 > JAAZVR01 > JAAZVR01. The sequence continues at coordinate 2,747 of JAAZVR010000147.1, forward strand.
TATCACCGACTGTAAACTGCTCGAGAAGAAAGGCGGCAAAAGCGGTCACTACATCGCCGAGTGATTTCGGTTATTTGTGGCATTTAGGTTGCTCTTTTGAATCTCCGTTAGCTAAAGAAGACAACCAATC
>JAAZVR010000148.1 GCA_018623305.1 Thiotrichales bacterium
CAGGTACGGCGCTAATGCATTCATTGGCGGTCAGTGCGCAACGAGAGCGTTTAGTCCGTTGGACGGTGATGCTCGCGATTGTGACCTTTGCGCTGAGTTTGTTGGGCACATTTATTGTTAGATCGGGTTTGTTGACCTCTGTTCACTCTTTTGCAGCAGACCCTGGGCGTGGTTTATTTATATTGACCCTGACTTTAGTTTTGGTGGGATATGCCTTACTTTTATTCAGTACGCACTCAGAAAAACTGCAGCAGCGATCAGGTTTTAAAGTTGCTTCAAGAGAAAGTGCGCTGTTGGCGAATAATGTTTTACTGTTGGTAATGATGTTGACGATTTTACTGGGCACTTTGTATCCGATGATTTTAGATGCGCTTGGGTTGGGTAAGATTTCGGTTGGTGCGCCTTATTTCAATCAAATGATGGTGCCATTGGCGATGCCGTTATTTGCTTTGATGGGCTTGGGCTTTGCGGTGCAATGGGGTCGTACTCAATCATCTCAGATATGGACATTGATTAAAGTGCCTTCTGTGTGGGGCTTGTTAATTTTGGCGCTACTGAGTGCGGCAATGTTGCCTGAATGGGATTTATTGGCCTTTGTGCTTTTGGCTTTGGCGGTTTGGATTGCGGTGATGGCCGTCAAACATGCTCGATTATCGAGTCAAAATATCGCGCATGGATTAGGGCACATCGGTTTTGCCGTGAGTTTGGTCGGCATGATTTTGACCAGTGTGTATTCGTTGGAAAAAACGGTGAGTTTGAAACAAGGCCAGTCGGTTGAGTTGGGCGAGTATCGTTACCAGTTTATTGAAACGATTGAAGACGGTCGTGCAAATTACATTTACCAACGCGCTCAAGTTGAGGTGTATGAGGACGATGAATTACTGACCACGCTTTTCCCAGAAAAACGCACCTATGTAAACAGTGTGATGCCGATGACCGAAGCAGGGATTTCAGCCCGTTGGCATGGTGATATTTTTGTGGCTTTAGGTGAATCCTTGGGCGCGGATGCGTGGAGTTTTAAAGTTCAATATAAACCGTATATTCGATTGATTTGGTTGGGTGCGGTGATTATGGCGATTGCGGGCTTTATGGCTGCATGGCAGAGACGTCGTCATGGCTAAGTGGCCTTTGTATATTTTCATCGGATTGATGATGCTGATTGCTATCGGTATGGGCTTGAATTCGCGTGAGTTGGGTTCGGCACGTGTGGATCAACAGGCGCCGAGTTTGACGGCTGTACAAACCGAAATGCAAGGCAAGGTTTGGGTGCTGAATGTGTGGGCGAGTTGGTGTCAGCCGTGTGCGATGGAGCATGAGCATTTAGTTGCATTTGCCAAACAATCAGACATACCTTTAGTGGGTTTGAGTTACAAAGACTCGGTGCGTGATGCACGTAAATGGCTGGAAGCGCGAGGGAATCCGTATCAGCGCGTATTGCGTGATCCGCAAGGCAATATCGGTTTGGAGTGGGGTGTTGTGGCGGTTCCGCAGACTTTTGTGATGAATGCTCAAGGGCAAATCAAAGCCCAGCATACAGGGCCTGTGACTTTGGAACAACTCAAGGCCTTGGTGGAGAAAGCTCAATGAAAACAGATTCAATGAATGCTGAACAACTCGCAACCTATCAAGAACTGACGCAAGAACTGCGTTGTGTGGTGTGTCAAAACCAAACGATTGCCGATTCCAATGCGCCTATTGCACAGGATTTACGCAATCAAGTGGCGCAGATGATTACTGAGCAAAGTGCTGATAAAGCGCAGATTTTGCAATTTATGGTGGACCGTTATGGCGATGCGGTTTTATATACACCGCCGATGCAAGCGAATACCTATTTATTGTGGTTAGGTCCTGCTTTGTTGTTGTTGGGCGGGTTATATATGTTGTGGCAATTTTTAAAACAGCAAGCAAAGGAGCCTATCGATGATTGAACTCAGTGCAGGTTTAACCGTTTTATGGATGTTGGCACTCGCGATCGTGTTATTGCCATTGATAAAATCCGGTGTCAAATTGACTCAGCCTTGGGTTTTGGGTGTTGTCGTGGTTTTACCAGCGATGAGTATCGGCGTCTATGCTTGGAAAGGCAGTGTCACTATTCAAGAACAAACGCAAATGCCTGAAATTAAAGATGATTTGGTCTCGCGCTTGGAAGCTAAGTTACGTCAAAATCCAGAAGACATTGAGGGTTGGATTATGTTGGCGCGTTCGTATGAAGTTTTGGGTGAAAAAGAAAAATCGCTGAAGGCCTACAAGAAGGTGCGTATTCAAATTCGTGCGATGATTGACGGTCTTCCAGACAATCACGAAGACATTGATGACCTAAAGATGTTGCTTAAAAAATTGCCTAAATCATAGTATTATTAAATCGTGATATAAAAAAACCTTGGTGGGTATAATTTTTTTCATGTGTAATTGTTGACTTAGTTTGTCTAGAATTGCCATAGTAAAAATAATACCTTAATAAAAATTATTGATAAAAAAATTTATAGAAAGCTATGAAAAAATCTTATTTAGCCCTTGCAAGTGTATTTGTTCTTGGATTCGCGTCATTCGGTCTAATGAATACGTTCTTCCATTACACAAATGAAATGGAATTTTGTACTTCTTGTCATTCGATGAAAATCAATATGGAAGAGTACAAAGAAACAGTTCACTACAAAAATGCATCTGGCGTTCAAGCGACGTGTTCTGACTGTCACGTGCCTAAAGAGTTTGGTCCTAAGTTGTACGCTAAAATCGTCGCAGCTAAAGACGTTTACCATGAATTCTTAGGTGATTTCGCGGTCAGTGATGAGATTAAGAATGATCCAGTTGCGTATAAAGAGCATTACGAAAAACATCGTTGGGATATGGCCAATGCTGTTTGGGACAAAATGAA
>JAAZVR010000149.1 GCA_018623305.1 Thiotrichales bacterium
AGGCGCATGGTATATCGTATGCCCATGTTGTCCGATAGCGATGATATCCGCGGGTGTGAGTGAGTGTTCGTTTAAGAAAGACGAAATGCACTTGGCGCAAAAGCGATCAAACTCCTGCTCAATGCTGCTAATCTCAGCCAGTGAGAAACTGTTTGCGCTGGATGTTATTCGACTCAGTTGAATGCGTAAAGTATCTGGAAATTCGTAAGTTTGAAATCCACTCGCATTTTGGGGGGTATCGGGCGACCAAAGGGCAATATCCAATCCGTCAAGACTGGTACCTGACATGAGGCCTAAATACATCATTCCACGTTAAACGCGACAGGCGCTTGCTGATAAATCGCTAAATGGTTCAGTAATGGATTGGTGGCTGTTTTAAAAGCATCCATTTCATTTTTAGCAATCGATTTTGCCGTCGGTAGTTTGACTGTAACAGGGTTTTTGTGAACCCCGTTAATGCGGAATTCGTAATGTAGGTGAGGGCCAGTTGCCCAACCGGTTTTGCCCACATACGCCACCGTTTGCCCTTGCTTGACTTTAGAACCTACCCGAAGGCCTTTTTTAAAGCCGTTTAAATGAGCATATAAAGTTGAGTATGTCGAGCCGTGTTTGATGACTAAAGTTCGACCATAACCATTTTTCCAGCCTTTGAAAATCACTTTGCCGTTGCCTGTCGCTAATACAGGCGTGCCAGTCGGGGCGGCGTAATCAGTGCCTCTGTGGGGGCGTTTGGTTTTCCAAATAGGGTGCTTGCGGTTGGGATTAAAATGCGAACTGATTCGAGCCACAGGAACGGGTGTTCGAATAAAAGCTTTTTTCATGTTTTTGCCATCGGGTGAAAAATACCCTTGTTCACCTTTAGCGTTTGTATAAGAAACGGTTTTGATGCTGTTTCCGTGGTTAATGAATTCAGCTGCAATGATATTGCCATGTCCGGTTTTTTGTCCGTCAACATACAATTCCTCAAACAATAAACTGACGCTATCACCTGAGCGAATATCCAGTGCAAAATCAATGTCCCAGCCAAATAATTGCGTGATTTTGTAAATTAAAGCATCGTCTAACCCCGCTTTATTGCCGTCACGGTAAAGCGATTGATTGATGTTAAATTGCGTATAAGCTAAGCGAGTTTCAATGGGTTTTTCATGCCAAATAGAAACAAATTGTTCCTCGGGAGATTTTGTGAAATGCGCTTCTTTGTGATCATTTACAGGAAACACCAGTTTGACAAATTCACGATCTTTCCAACCAAAGTGAAGCGTTTGTCCAATGTTTAGTTTAAGTAGGTGTTTGCCTAAATCCGTTTTATAAGCCAATTTGTGAACGGTTTGCGGGCTCAATCCTTGGCGTGAGAGGATTTTGGCTAAAGTATCTCCCGATTGAACGGTGGCTTGAGTCCAGCGTAAGGTATCTTGAGGTTTTTTAGTTGCTTCTTCTTGAGTTAGATTGAGTTGAACAGGAGGGAGTGGCAGGGTCTTTTCAATGTTTGCCGTTGCAGGCGTGAATTTGAATGTCGTCAGTAAGGCAACGACAGGTAAAAAGATCGCCAAAACGGTCACTGGATGACGGTGCTTGTTGTGTACAAACCATGCCCAAAAATGACTTAACTTTTCTTGCATACGGTAAACTCAAATCGATTGTTGTTTGAATCAAATTGTTCATCGACAATAGTATGTTTATTGACTCGAACCCAAGCGGGAATGTCTTTACAAACACCAGGGTCTGAGCAGATGATTTTGACGTGTTTATTTCCTTCTACAGAGCGTAAACCGTTTTGCAGTTTAATCACTGGCATAGGGCATTTCAGCCCAATTGCGTCTATTTCTAATACTTCGTGCGTCATATCACTGAATTTATCAATAAATATTGCTAAAATCTAGCAAATTTTAAAAACAGTGGTAGGAAATTACACAATGCCAGTCATTACTTTGCCAGATGGCTCACAGAGAACGTTCGAAAATCCAGTCAGCGTGATGGACGTTGCGCAAGATATCGGTCCAGGTTTAGCGAAAGCAACCATTGCGGGTCGAGTAAACGGTCAGTTGGTGGATGCTTGCGAAACCATCACCGAGGATGCAGAACTTTCTATTGTGACGATGAAAGATGATGACGGTGTGCATATCATGCGTCATTCATGTGCTCACTTGTTTGGCCATGCTCTGAAACAGCTGTACCCAGATGCAAAAATGGCGATTGGTCCTGTCATTGAAAACGGTTTCTATTACGACATCGATATGGAAACTTCGTTGCACCCAGATGATTTGCCAAAAATCGAAAAGCGCATGATGGAGCTGGCGAAAACAGGTTATCAAGTTGAGAAAAAATGGACACCTCGAGAGGAAGCGATTGCAACCTTTGAAGCACGTGGTGAAGATTACAAACTTGAGTTGATTCGTGACTTGCCAGATGAAGCTCAGTTTGGTTTGTATCACCATGAAGAATACGTCGATATGTGTATTGGTCCACACGTACCGAATATGTCATTTTGTAAGGCCTTCAAATTAACGAAATTAGCAGGTGCTTACTGGCGCGGTAATTCTGATAACAAGATGTTGCAGCGTGTTTACGGTACAGCATGGCCTGATAAAAAAGCTTTGCAAGCGCATTTGACAATGCTAGAAGAAGCAGAAAAACGTGACCACCGTAAAATTGGTAAAGCGTTGGAATTATTCCACGTTGACGAGATTGCGCCAGGTATGGCGTTCTGGCATCCAAAAGGCCAGGCTTTGTATCGTTGTGTTGAAGATTATATGCGCGACCAATTGGTTAAAAATGACTACTACGAAGTTAAAACGCCTTTGATTATCGACCGCACTTTGTGGGAAAAATC
>JAAZVR010000150.1 GCA_018623305.1 Thiotrichales bacterium
ATAAATGACCATGTGCGCCTTTAACAATAATTCTCGGAGTAATTTCACTGATATGCTGAGAGTAGGTGTGCGCTAGGCTCGCAATCACATTTTCATGCATCTCGCCAAAATGAACCTGTTTGCCTGCAGCCAATTCCGCGCCTTCCATAATGGCCTTCAAAACCTCAGGATTCTTTTGAATCTTACGTTCTAAGACCATCAATGAAATTACATAACGCGTCAGTTCAATATTATTGGGTTGCTTACTGCCCGCTTTAACCCCGCCCAATTGAACATAGGTTTCTGTCAGCCCCGTATGCAATGCGGCAACCCCGCCAAAAACATCTTCAGTTCGCTCAGGGGATTCGCAAAACACCGAGCCCACACAGGCCTTGTAATCATTAAAATTAGCCATACCTGTCGTTGCGATTGAATGAACGATATGCGCAACTTGGTACAAGCCGGCCAATGCGACCGTTCGATCTCGATAAGTGTATTGACTCATATTAATCCTTTAATCTTTGCTCGATAATACCGCCGCCCAAGCAATCCTGACCACGGTAAAACACCACCGACTGACCCGGCGTCACCGCCCATTGTGGCTCATCAAATTCCACTCGAATCTGACCTGAATCACTCTCGACAATCCGACACGGCTGTTCTGGTTGACGATAACGAGTTTTCGCTTTCAACGGCTCATTTAATGCCGGTTGCTCACCGGAAACCCAATGCAATTGCGAAGCCAGCAAACTCTTATTCAACAAAAGCGGATGATCATGGCCTTGAACTGCAATCAAGCGATTATTCTCTAAATCTTTATCCGCCGCATACCAAGGTTCGCCTGAGCTGGCCTGCATTCCACCAATGCCAAGCCCTTTGCGCTGACCTAAAGTGTGGTACATCAAACCATGGTGCTCGCCGATTTTTTCACCTTCTGTGGTTACAATATCACCTGGCTGATGCGGTAAATATTGCGCTAGGAATTCTTTGAATTTGCGCTCACCAATAAAGCAAATCCCTGTCGAATCTTTTTTATTGTGCGTAATTAACCCTGCTTTCTCTGCAATTTCACGCACTTTCGGTTTTTCCATACCCCCCAATGGGAAGAGGGACTTTTCAAGCTGATGTTGCTGAAGCGTGTATAAAAAATAAGTCTGATCTTTATTATTATCCACGCCTTTTAACAAATGACAGCCGTCTTCTCGACGATCATTTTGAGCATAATGGCCTGTCGCAATGAAATCTGCACCCAAATCCATCGCGTGATTCAGGAAGGCCTTAAACTTCACTTCTTTATTGCACAAAATATCAGGATTGGGCGTACGCCCCGATTTGTATTCCTGCAAGAAATACTCAAAGACACGCTCCCAGTAATCCTGCGAAAAATTCTCTACATGCAATGGAATGTCTATGGCCTCACAGACTTGCAAAACGTCTTTTAGATCTTCAGCTGCCGGACAATAGTCTTCGGTATCATCGCCTTCCCAGTTTTTCATAAACAGGCCTTCAACCTCGTAACCTTGCTGCTTTAACAAGTAGGCGGTTACGCTGGAATCAACACCTCCCGAAAGGCCAACTATCACTTTTTGCATGTATTTTTCCTAAATTTTTTCAGTATTCTACCAAAGTGTCGTTAAACTAAGTACATAGGGAACACAGGAACCGAGGTAGAGTTTATGTCTATTACAATTTATGGACCTGGTGTTGCAGACAAAATACCCGCCAAAGTGGGTGGTGTGGGTCGAGCTGTAGAGCAGGTCGCTCAAACAGATGCTTCATCCGATGTCAGTGATGCGACGGATAACAACGAGCATGATGCGCTATCCACATTTGAGCAGCTCAAACAACGCAGTGGCTCAAAACCGAAAAACCCTCAAAAGCAAGTTTCTGAGGCCTATGAGCAACAGAAAGAAATCGTTACAAATCACCATCAAGTCATTCATGTTGAAGAAATAATGACTTCACCGATTGTGACACTTTCAGGTCGCCAACCCCTCAAAATACTCGATAAAGTCTTCAACGATACGGGATATCGACACATTCCATTGGTGGGTATCGATTCGAAAGTGGTGGGTATCATTACCGACCGAGATTTGCTTGACGTGAAATTCACTCATCCAGAGACTTGGAGTATCCAAGATTGTGAAGATGCACTCCAACGCCCATTGATGGAAATTAATGAAAAAACCGATATTCGTTTATTAGCACAACGATTCCTAAGTGAACACCAGGATGCTGCTATTGTGATGGATTTCGAGAACAACCCTCGAGGTATTGTGACTCTGACCGATATCTTAAAGGCAATTGTCAATCGGCCAGAACTTGAGTTTTGGGGTTGATGCTTAACGCATCTGCCCCCAGTTCATCAACACAGATTGAGTGATGTCTTGGCTAATGTTTTGAGACAGTCGCTCGAAGAAATCTTTTTGATACGTGTAATTAACCAACTCTTCATTCTTTAGCATTTCACGAGCCACAAAACGAATATCACCTTGTCCATCGGCCAAACCTAACTTCACGCTTTCATCACCGTTCCAAACAAGACCTGAAAACAGATCAGGGTTGTTTGACAAACGATCCCCTCGACCATTTTTAACGGCTTGAATAAACTGCTGGTGAGTTTGATTCAACAACGCCTGCATATGGGCTCGAGACTGTTCATCTTCTGCCGCAAATGGATTCATCATCGCTTTATGTTCACCGGCTGTAATTAATCGTTGCTCAACACCCAGTTTTTCCATTAAACCCGTAAAACCAAAGCCATCCATGCGTACACCAATCGAACCCACTAAGCTTGAACCGTTTACGAT
>JAAZVR010000026.1 GCA_018623305.1 Thiotrichales bacterium
ATACCATTTTTGCTCGATTGATTCCGGGCTGAACGTCTTTTCCATCATTGTTAAATTCGCGTCTCATTAATGTGTTAAATTTAACTCGAAATTATAGCATCAACTCCACCTCTATAGGCCATCCATGATACAGACTTTATCCCCTGACCAATTAACCCGTGCTTTTGATTTGCAAGCGCTGAATTTTGAAACGACGGACGAACTGGACTCATTGGATTATTTGTTAGGCCAAAGCCGTGCGATGGAGGCGATTCACTTTGCGGTTTCAATGCCACACGATGGCTACAATTTGTACGTCATGGGCGACAATGGCATTGGCAAACATTCCGCAGTGAAGCAGATTTTGGCTAAAGAGGCCTTAAATGCCTCCGCCCGAGTGGATTGGTTGTATGTGTATAACTTTGATGCGCCTGATAACCCTCGTTTTTTAAAAGTCACCGCAGGTGTGGGGCGTTTGCTGAAAAAGCAATTGGAACACTTCGTTTACGATTTAATTATGGCAGTGATTGCAGGCCTGAATGATCCTGCGTTTGAAGGCCTTGAAGAACAGGCCTTAGATGAAGCGCAGCATAAAAAATGTGTCGAAATCATTCATCAATTGATGCAGCCTCTGCAAGACCAATTCGCTAATGAAATGGGTGTCTCTTTGCATTTGAGCGCCATTAAAAAAGACTTATTAGATAACGTCGATGATTTGCGAGTGCCTTCAGCGCAACAAGAAGAGGTGTTGCGTGCGAATCAAAAACAAATTGTTGAAGGGTTTCCACAATATTTGGTGAATCTATTCTGTGAAGCCGAATATGCCAATCAAAAGCCTGTTATTTACGAGAGTAACCCCACGTATCAAAACTTAATCGGGCGCATTGAACACGTCGCCACCATGGGTGCGTTAATTACCGATTTCAGCATGATTAAACCGGGGGCTTTGCACCGTGCCAATGGCGGTTATTTGGTGTTGGATGCGAACCGTTTATTGCGTGATGAATTTGCTTGGGATGCGCTCAAACGAATGTTGCGTGCGAAAGAAATTCGAATCGAGTCAATTGAGCAAGTGATGAGCTTGGTCACGACTAGCACGTTGGAGCCAGAGGCGATCCCATTGGATGTAAAGATTATTCTCTTGGGGGATCGAGAGTGGTATTACGAGCTGTTGGAATACGACCCAGAGTTTGCGACTTTGTTTAAAGTTCAGGCCGATTTTGAAGAAGCGGTTACGGCAGATACAGAACAACTTCATGCCTATGTCAGCATGGTAAAAGGCTTGATTGAACACCACGATTTATTGCCGATGAGCCGAGCGGCGGTTGAGGCCTTAATGTCCGAATCCGCTCGATGGATGGAGGATGTCACCAAACTCTCGCTTAACCAAGGTGATTTAAGCGATGCGTTGCGCGAAGCGAATTTTTTTGCCGTACAAGCAGGGCGCACTCAGATGGAGCCGTCGGATATTGATGCGATGTTGCAGGCGCGAGAACGTCGTTCGAATCGCTTACCGAATTACTTGTATGAGGCCATTGAGCGACAAATTGTACGAGTGCAAACCGAAGGCCACGAAGTTGGGCGAATTAATGGTTTATCTGTGATGGACTTGGGGGCTTTCAGTTTGGGGCAGCCGAGCGTGATTTCAGCAACGGTTTCAGCGGGCGATGATGGCATTGTCGATATTGAGCGCGAAAGCGAATTGGCGGGCGATATTCATTCAAAAGCGGTGATGATTTTGACCGCCTTTTTGTCCTCTCGATTTGGTCAAACGCACCCCTTTGAAATTTCTGCGAGTTTGGCATTTGAACAAAACTACGGCGAGGTCGATGGTGACAGTGCCAGTTGTGCAGAAGTGTGCGCGTTGATTTCAGCGATGATTCATCAGCCGATTAATCAGCAATGGGCGATGACAGGTTCGATGAACCAAATGGGTGATGTGCAAGCGATTGGTGGTGTGAATGAAAAGATTGAAGGTTTTTTTGAAGTCTGCCAGCGACAAGGTTTAACAGGCGAGCAAGGCGTGATTATTCCTCGTAGCAATGTTCAGCACTTATTGCTCAAAGCACCAGTGCGAGAAGCAGTCGAGCAAGGTCAATTTAAAATAGTTTCAATTGACCATGTTTCAGAGGCTTTGGAATTGTCTCTTGGCTTGTCGATGCAAGAGATTGACCGACTTGTGCATCAGCGTTTAGATCGAATGCACAAGCGCAAAAAGACCTCAAAAATCAAAGAAAAACTCGCTGACGATTAGTGGCTAAGTGTCAAGCGTTTTAGACGAAAAAAGTCATTCACTTCGCATCATTAATTTGCTGCGCTTCAATGGTGCCAGCATTATTTCAACTTAGAAGTTTTACTGTTATTGAAAAATTTAACTATTTAGTTACAATTTTGATTGTAGTAATCTGAAAGGCATCGGTAAATGACGCAAGCAAAGATCAAAATCAAAGAGCCGCCGAGCTTAGTTGAGCACAGTACTCTATCGCGGTTACGAGCCAAAAAACGCGGCAAAACCGCTAATAAAATTCTTGCCACAGCGACAGAGATGTTTGCTGAAACTGGATTTGGCGGCAGTACGATGGATGAACTTTGTGCAAGAAGCGGAGTGAACAAAGCCAGTATTTATTACCATTTCGGCGATAAAGCCGGTTTGTATGAAGTGGCATTGACCGAGCTGTTTAAAAGTGTGGTTGAACCGGTTTTGCAGACGGTTGCGCAAGCGCAAGGCAGCAGAAATCAATTGCACGCCTTTATTGAAAGTTTTGCGCAGCAAGCGAGTTCAACCCCGACTATGCCGGCGGTATTGATGCGCGAAATTGCCAGTGGCGGAATGAATATGCCGATTGCCGCACGTGAACAGATGCAGCGTTTATTGTTTGCGCTCAAGGTGATTTTGCAGCAAGGCGAAGAAGATGGAATCTTTAAAGAGAGCGATCCGCTGACAACCCATTTTATGATTTTGGGAAGTTTGTGCTTTTTTATCACGAGCGAGCCGATGCGCTTGGCGATTCCTGCCGAGAAAAAACTCGATCTTAGCTTGGACGAAACCATACAGCAGTTGACTTCGATGGTTGAAGCCGCGCTGTTAATCGCAAATAAAGAGGATTAAAATGTATAGACATCAAAGGCTAATTACGTCGGGCAAATTTTTTCTGTTGGCAACATTGTTATTCGGCATGCTCGCGCCGAAAATGGCTTATGCCGGCGAATCGTCGGATTCCAGAACGGCTATCTGGTTAAGCGACGGGCAGCGCAGTGCGATTCTTGCCGAAATGCGGCAGTTTTTGACCGCGAGTCAAACCATATTACAAGCCGCGCTAGCTGAGGATATGGCAAAGGTTGAACAAAGTGCTCGTGCAGTCGGTTTACAACAAGCGCGAGGCGTGCCGGCTGAGTTACGGGCAAAACTACCGGAAGGCTTTGTTAAGCTCGGGCCGCAGGTTCACATCGGCTTTGAAGACATTGCCGATGAAGCCGCGACCATGGGCGATTCTCAGGTGATTTTGCAACGTTTGGAAGAGGTGCAAAAACTTTGCATTCAGTGTCATGCTGTCTATCGATTGGAACGCGAATAGGAGAAAGCGATGAAAAAATCTTGGCGACTTTGGGGAGGTTTACTCCTTTTGGTAGTGCTCTTGGCGGCGCTTTTTTACACGCGTGTTTATCAACCGAAATCGACCTATCAAACGCTACAGCCGACACAGGGTGAGTTTAAAGTTTGGGTGCAAGGGCTTGGCGAATTGGGCGCGCAACGTTTTTATCCGCTTGGTTTTACCGGCAACGGTCGTTTAACCGCAACGCAAGTGGACCAAGGCGACAAGGTGGCAAAAGGTCAATTATTGGCGCAACTGGATGCGGCCGAATTAACCGCGACACTGGGCGAAATGCAGGCCTTGCAGAGTAAGACACGTCTGGAAGTAAAAGCCAGTCTTCAAGATATAGAGTTGAATCAAGAACGCTATGATTTAGCGAAATTGGCGCATAATCGCAATAAATCATTGCTGAAACGTAAGATGATTTCGCAAGCGGTTTTCGATCAAAGTGAGTCGGCGATGATGCAAGCCGATATCGCTGTGAAAAGTGCGCGCACCCGTTTGACTTTAGTCAAAGCGGAGCTGCAGCGAATCGAGAAAAGCCTTGAGGTAATCGAGGTCAAACTGAATAATTTGAAGCTGTATGCGCCGGAAAATTTATTTGTGGTTGAACGTTTGGCGGAAGCCGGCGAGAGCGTTGTTCCAGGGCAAGCAATTTTTAAAGTATTGGAGCCGCAATCCTTATGGGTCAAAGCTTATATTGATGAACGGGTTAGCGGCAAATTGGCGCTGAATCAACCGGCTGAAATTGTCCTTCGCTCAAAATCTAAGCAGCAGTATCAAGGGTTTGTAAAACGGATTGATGCACAGAGCGATGCGGTCACCTTGGAGCGCGTAGTGTATATCGGTTTTCAGTCGGATTTGCCGCCACCGTTTCTGTTTGAGCAGGCGCAGGTGAAGATTCATACCGATACTTTGCCGGATGTATGGATTCTGCCGAATAAGGTGTTGAGTATGCATAAGGAGCAACAGGGTGTTTGGCTGAAGCAAGACGGCCGTGCTCAGTTTGTGCCGTTGACGATTGCCGCCGCCAATCCTCAAGCATTCGCATTGGCTAAGCAAGATAACCCGCAATTTAATGCAGACAGTGTGTTGATTGTGCCGGATAAAAGCAAAAAACCGCTGTTTAAAGGCGCGCGAGTCTTTCCATGATTAATCTCGCCTATAAAGATATTCGCCATACACTGAGTAAGTTTTTGGTGACGGCAATGGGCGTCGGAATGCTGTTGGGGATTGTGTTGATTATGATCGGCGTCTATCGCGGCATGGCCGACGATGCGCGCATGTTGCTGCGAGATATCAATGCTGATTTATGGGTGGTGCAACAACAGACGTTGGGGCCTTTTGCCGAGTCGTCACGCTTGCATCAAGACACTCAAGATATTCTGCGCGCTCTGGATGGGGTCGATAAAACCGCCGCCCTAACGTTACAAAATATTCAACTCTACAACCGTCAGCAACAAGCCGTTCGAGTTATGGCGGTCGGTTTTGATCCGGCGGGTGATTTTCAGATTATTCCTGCTCAGCGAATCCTTGCCGGGCGAAGTTTACGGGCACAACATTTTGAGATGGTGGTCACCGATAAAACCGGTTTTCAACTCGGCGAACAGATTGCATTAGGGCGCGATACTTATCATGTGGTCGGGGTGGTGCAGGGCAGTGTTTCTTCAAGTGGCGATCCGTTGGTGTATATCAGTCTTAAAGACGCCCAGAATGTGCAATTCTCGTATTCCAATCCAAGAATCCGCAACGACCGTGCACGAGGTCTGCTTGGGCAAAATACCCAATTGGTGAATACCGTGGTGGCCAAGGTTCGCCCCGGCTATAGCGCGCAAGAAGTGGCCGAGCAGATAGAAACCTGGAAGCATTTGACCGCTTATACCCATGAGCAACAAGCGACCATTCTCAGCCGTAACGTCATTGAACGCTCCTCCAAACAGATTGGCCTGTTTACCGCAATTTTAGTCTTGGTCAGCGGCATTATTATCGGCTTGATTATTTACACCATGACCTTGGAGAAAATTAAAGAGATTTCGATTATGAAGCTTATCGGTATTCCTAGCCGAATGGTGGTGAAAATGATTATGCAGGAAACCTTGTTGCTTGGCGCCATCGCTTTTGTCTTCGGCAATATTTTCGCGCATTTGATTTACGCCCAATTTCCAAAGCGCGTGGTGCTTATGTGGAATGATTCTTTATTGTTATTTGCCATTATTTTGACCGCCTCGTTTTTGGCTTCTTTAGTCGGCGTTTATAAAGTTATGAAAGCCGACCCGGCTTCGGCAATAGGAGGTTAGCGATGAGCACAGGTATTCGTATCGAAAATCTGCAGAAAACCTACGGCCAAGGCGATAATGCGGTTGAGGTAATCAAAGGGGCATGTTTTGAAGTACAGCGTGGCGAACTGGCGGCGTTAATTGCGCCGAGCGGTGCTGGCAAAAGCACTTTGTTAATGATGATTGGCTGTGTTTTGGAACCCAGTGGCGGTGAAATTTGGTTAGGCGACACGCAGGTTTATGCAGATCGTTGGACAACCAAAGATGCCCGAACGATTCGTCGTGAAAAAATCGGCTTTATTTTTCAGGCGCATTACCTGATTCCCTTTTTGAATGTGTTGGAAAATGTCTCTTTGCTTCCGCAAACCAATAAAGAGCCGGAAGCATTGATTCGCAAGCGCGCCACGCAATTATTGGACTATCTGGGCTTGGGCGAAAAGCTATATGCCATGCCAAGCGATTTATCCGGCGGGCAAAATCAGCGGGTGGCGATTGCCCGTGCCTTGGCAACCGAACCGCAGATTATTCTGGCCGATGAGCCGACCGCCGCTTTGGATATTGAACGCGCGCATAGTGTCGCTAAACTGCTGCGCCAGATTGCCAAGGAACAGCAAGTGGCGATTATTATGGTCACCCATGATGAACGTTTACTGCCGTATTGCGATAAAATCTTGAAAATTAACGAAGGAAAAATCGATACCAGTCAGGTTGAATCCGACCAAGTTATTTAAGGAGACTCGCCGACGATTAGTCGCTCGTTTTCCAAGCGCTGTAACCGCCCACTAAGACTTTCACATTCGTGTAACCGGCTAAGCGCAACGCGAAATGAGCCTTAGACGACAAAATGCCGGTATCGCAATAAACGATGACAGGCTTATCTTTTGGGATTTCATCTAAATGGTTAAGCACTTGTCGCCAATCAATATTGATTGCGCCTGGCATGTGACTTTCGTTAAAGCGGCCCGGTAAACGAGCATCGATGACAAAAAAACCATTGACGCCTGCCGCTTTAATTTGCTCGGCTGAAATCGTACCGTCGCCATAATCCGCGAATTCCATATATTCAAGCATCGCATCGACAATGGCTTCGTCAGGTTCTGCCATAGCAGGTGTGTTAAAAGCCATTATCAGGCCTAATGTAGCAACCAGTTTTTTCATCCTTTTGACTCCTCATATCAAAACTCAGCCCCATTCTAAACGTTTGGAATCCTCTTGTTAAGTCGGCGCATTTGTTAAAATTTACAGACTTTTAAAACAGGTTAGAGTACGAAACATGGCCCGCGTGGTATTGCTAAACAAACCGTTTGATGTGATGTGTCAATTTACCGATGACTCCGGTCGTACAACCTTGGCGGATTTTGTTTCCGAAAAAGGGGTTTATCCCGCAGGCCGTTTGGATCGAGACAGCGAAGGTTTAGTTGTTTTAACCGACGATGGCGCTTTGCAAGCGCAAATCAGTAGCCCTAAGTTCAAAAAGCCCAAAACCTATTGGGTGCAAGTGGATGGCGATGTGACGGATGAAGCCTTAAATCAATTGCGTCAAGGCGTTGAATTAAAAGATGGCCTGACAAAACCCGCCCATGCAAAAAAAATCGGAGAGCCTAAAAATTTATGGCCTCGCAATCCGCCCGTTCGATTTCGAAAGTCCGTGCCGACCAGTTGGATTGAACTCACTCTTAAAGAAGGTAAAAATCGCCAAGTACGACGAATGACGGCGGCTGTTGGGTTTCCGACCTTACGCTTGATTCGTGCAAAAGTGGGCGATTGGAGTATTGAGGGATTAGGTGTAGGTGAGACTCGAACGCTTGAGGTGGCAACTACCAGTAAAGCAAAACGTGCCCCAACACATGGGAAGCGGGCACCATCCCGTAAGCGCGTGAATCGAGGCTAAGGTCTCGGTTATCTCCCAATACAAAGTAATGCCCGGGAGGAACAACAAACTCAACCACCCTGGAGGTGCTATTGAGCGTTTCGCAAGGCGGTTTTTCGAAACCCACATCATAACTGACGTTTTGGATTTGAGTTCGATAACGCTTCAGTGCGAGCTGTTTCTCACTTTTGATGGTTTCTGGCATGGCAACATATTGAATTTGCTGACCATTAATCGCAAAAACATTGTCTCCACAAAAAGTCATCCAATCACCAGGCAGTCCAATCACGCGTTTAATCATTCGAGGGGGCTGACTTTTTAAATAGCCTTCAAATACGATGATGTCTCCAACGTTTATCGTATCTTGAGTGCTGATATAAGTTGCGCCTCGTTCAGGAACATTAGGCAACATAGAAGCGCCTTCTGTTGTTCCCACATCAAAGCTCTGAAGCCCAACGAATATCAAAAACAAACCAACAAGAATCATGCTAGATGGTGCTTCACCAGCTCCTGAATTCGTTCCGGATAGGTCAGCTCCTCATCGGGTGATAGACCAATAGGGTCATCAAATGTGCCAGGCAGACCCAATAATGTATGCATCGAGCCTGCAACACATTGCGCCAGAGGATCGAGTTTATAGCCACCCCCCAGAGCAAAGCTGATGCGCCCACCACAGAGTTCTTCAGCCGAATCTGTCAAACGTTTCACAAGCTGGTTGTAACCATTGACGGATAATCGATGGTCGGCCAATGGGTCTTGCCAATGCCCGTCATAGCCTGCAAATACCAAGATTTGTTCAGGCTCAAAATCTCTCAATTTAGGCGCAATGACCTGATCATAGGCCTCTAAGTAAGCCTGATCACCCGCATATTTAAGAAACGGGATATTGACATTAGTGCCTTTCGCTTGACCCGTTCCAACGTGTTGCATACCGCCGGTCATTGGCCAGTAGGGGTGTCGATGAATTGAGATGGCCAAAATACTTGGATCATCAATCGTTAAATCTTGCGTGCCATTACCATGGTGCACATCAAAATCAATGATGGCAACTTTTTTGACTCCACGGTATTTTTGTAAGGCCTTTGCCGCAATAACATCTGAATTGAAAATACAAAAGCCCATCGCTTTATTTTTCAAAGCATGATGACCTGGTGGGCGCAACAAGGCAAAGCCTCGATCAATGTCTCGATCGTAAACCGCTAGATTCATTTCAATATTGCCCCCAGCGGCCATACATGCAGCATCAAAACTGTCTGGAGTCACATAAGTATCTTCGCTGTAAGGATTGATATAACCGCCTCCACCATCTGCATAGATTTCAACATCATAGATGTATCCTTCTTCATGCACCCATTGCAACTCATCTCTGAGAGCGGTTCTGGCTTTAACAGGGGTGAAGTATTTCCAATAATCTCGACGAGTCAACTCAGCATCAATGGCCTTTAAGCGTTCAGCACTTTCTGGATGGCCATGAAGCGTATGTTTGAAAAACAATGGGTCGAGCAAAACACCCACTGAGTGAGCAGGCTTAGCTTGAGCCAACGCGTTGACCGGCAATGCACTGGCCGTTGCGAGAGCAAGAGAATTGCGAATAAATTGACGACGTGAAATAGACATAATACAGACCTCGTAAGGTGCTTCCGGTTTTGACGGTTATACCTTATATTTTGGTGAGTTAAAATTAAAAAACACTATAACCCGATAAAAGAAAGGATAGGTATGCTGGAAACAACCCATGTTCAGTGCCCGTATTGTTGGGAAGAGATTGAAATCGTAGTGGATCCGAGTGAATCCATTCAGGATTATGTGGAAGATTGTTTTGTTTGTTGTCGCCCCATTCACCTGCATGTGGAAGTGGGTGAGTGGGGAGAGGTCTCCGCCATCGCTCAAACGGATGACGAAGCTTACTGATTGGGGATTAACCCGCGTTTTGAATAAGGAATTCAGTTAGAAGGGGAACAGGACGACCGCTCGCGCCTTTGTCTTTGCCTTTTAACCACGCAGTGCCTGCGATGTCCAAATGCGCCCAAGCCTGGCCTTCATCAATGAAGCGTTGCAAGAAACACGCAGCCGTAATGGTGCCCGCACCTGCGCCACCAATGTTGCCCATATCCGCAAAGTTGCTGTCCAATTGGTCGTCATACTCTTGGTATAACGGCAAACGCCAGCAGCGATCGTGTACGGTTTCACCTGATTGGAAAAGCTCGTTGGCTAATTCGTCATCATTTGATGCCATGCCTGAAACGTGATGGCCTAAAGCCACAATACACGCACCGGTCAAAGTCGCAACATCGACGATTTTGCTCGGTTTAAATGTGTTTTGTGCGTAAGTCAGCGCGTCACACAGAATCAAACGGCCTTCGGCGTCGGTATTCAACACTTCAATCGTTTGTCCTGAAAGGCTAGTAATCACATCGCCTGGTTTCGTTGCATTACCGTTTGGCATATTTTCAGTCGATGGAATCACCGCAACC
>JAAZVR010000151.1 GCA_018623305.1 Thiotrichales bacterium
AGAGAAAACTCATTCGCTAAACGCTGAAGCGCTTCCGCTTCCTCAATCGGGTTTAAATCTTGGCGCTGAATATTTTCAATTAACGCAATCGCAAGCACAGATTTGTCATCCAAATCCTTGCGAACAACCACAGGCACCAACTCCAGCCCGGCTAATTGAGCCGCTCTCCAACGACGCTCACCCGCAATAATTTCGAAGCCATTTTCAACTGGACGAACCACAATCGGCTGAACCACACCTTGAGCGCGAATCGAATCAGCCAATGATTGAAGCGCTTCTTGATCGATACTTTGACGAGGCTGGTATTGCCCAGGTCGCAATAGCGAAGCCGCCATCTCCTGCACAGACCCCATCGCGTCAGTAAATTCCGACGTAACTTCGATTTTTTCAGCATTTTGAGCGGATGAAGGTGTTTGAGTCGGCTCAGTTTTCTGCTGCAGCAGGACATCCAGCCCTCGACCTAAAGCACGTTTACTTGACATTCAAAATACCTCGTCGTGTTAATTCAGTGGTTAAAGCCATATAAGCAATGGCGCCATTCGATGATTTATCGTACAAGTTAATAGGCAATCCATGAGAAGGCGCTTCAGCCAATCGCACGTTTCTCGGAATCACCACCTGCAAAACTTTTTCTTTAAAAAATTCAAACAGTTGAAGCGATACATCACGAGACAAACGAGAGCGACGATCATACATGGTGCGTAAAATACCCAAAATTTCTAAATTAGGATTCAGCGCCTGTTTAATCGCATCAATTGTGTTCAACAATCCAGATAGGCCTTCCAACGCATAGTACTCACATTGAACAGGCACTAAAACATAATCCGCCGCAGCCAAACCATTCACCGTCAGCATATTCAGCGTTGGAGGGCAGTCGATAATAATTAAATCGTATTCTGTGCGCAGTTCTGACATCATTTGCGCCAATCGAGTATCTCGATTTTCCGAATTAACCAACGTCAATTCCGCGGCCGTCAAATTACCATCCGCGGGCATTACATGCAGCTTGGTTTCCTCTGAATACACAATCGCTTCAGCAGGTAAACATTCGCCCAACAACACTTCACAGGTCGTATTCGGCAACTGAAACTTCTCAATACCCGCGCCCGTAGTCGCATTGCCTTGCGGATCCATATCAATCAACAAAACCTTGCGCTTCATTTGTGCAAAAGAGGCCGCTAAATTCACCGCTGACGTTGTCTTTCCAACACCGCCTTTTTGATTTGCAACCGCAACAATATTACCCATGTTTCAACACCACCAAACAACGCTCGCCCGGCTCATCCGGAACTGACAATGGGTGCGATTCTATCTGAAAACGATCCGATAAAAGGTTAATTTCTTGTGACGGTATTTGGCCTTTCATCGCCAAAAACTCACCCTCCGCACACGCTAAATGCTGAGTCCATTCAATCATGTCCTCAAGTGAGGCAAACGCTCGAGAGGTGATTTGCTTAAAGCATGGCTCAGGCACCAACTCCTCCACACGCGTATGGGTGACTTGCGCATTTTTAAGGCCTAATTGACCAATGGCCTGACGCACAAAATTCACTTTTTTGATATTTGAATCCACCATTGTGATTTGCGTGTCAGGTTTCATAATTGCAATCACAACACCCGGCAATCCTGCACCTGTACCGATGTCCGCAACAGGACCATCACCAATAAAAGGCACTACTGTCAAGCTATCCAACAAATGCAAGCGCACCATTTCTAGCTCATTACGAATCGCCGTTAAATTGTAGGCCTTATTCCATTTCTGCAATAAATCCAAATAACCCAACAAGGATTTCACCTGAGCATCGGTTAAATTGATGCCCATTTGTTGCGCGCCTTTACGCAAAATACGTTCACGCATTAATCTGGCTCCGTTTTTTCAAATGAACCAATAGCAAAGAAATGGCCGCTGGAGTTACACCAGAAATACGGCTCGCCTGACCGACTGTCTCAGGGCGTTGCTCAGATAATTTCTGACGCACTTCCGCCGACATCGCAGTAATTTGGTTGTAATCCAAACCATCTGGCAACTTAATATGTTCGTTTTTCTTGTGCTTTTCAATTTCCGCCAGCTGACGCTCGATATACCCCGCGTACTTCACCTGAACCTCGACCTGTTCACGCACTTTAGGATCCCCTGGAGACTCGCCAAACGCATCCAGCGTAGTCAGTTTTTCATAGGTCACATCGGGGCGGCGCAGTAATTCTTCCATACTATGCTCACGCATGATCGGCTGACCCAAAACACGCTCAACTTCAACTGGATCAATCTTATCGGGTTGAATCCAAACGGTTTTTAAGCGTGCTTTTTCCGCTTCCACCGCTTCCAGTTTGGCTTCAAATGCCGCCCATTGCGCATCATCTACAAGGCCTAATTCTCGACCCTTCGGCGTCAAACGCATATCCGCATTATCTTCACGCAACAGCAAACGATATTCCGCACGCGAGGTAAACATTCGATACGGCTCTTTGGTACCTAGCGTAATCAAATCATCGACCAAGACACCTAAATAACCTTCATCACGCGCAATGGTAAATGGTTCTTTTTCTTGCACTTGCAAGGCCGCATTTGCACCTGCCAAAAGGCCTTGAGCGGCCGCTTCTTCATAACCCGTGGTGCCATTAATCTGGCCTGCAAAGAACAAACCACCGATCTGTTTAGTTTCCAACGTCGCTTTCAGGTGGCGCGGATCAAAGAAATCATATTCAATCGCATAGCCAGGGCGCATGATATGCGCATTTTCAAAGCCCTTAATTGAACGCACAATTTCAACCTGCACATCAAAC
>JAAZVR010000027.1 GCA_018623305.1 Thiotrichales bacterium
GGCGGAGAGATGAGTTGATGAGGCTGGGTGATTTGTGTCTGCGTCATGGTGTGCGGATTGTGTCGGATGAAATACATGCCGATTTGACCTTTAAACCCAATCATCATGTGCCTATGGCTACAGTTTCTTCAGAAATTGCTGATATAACAATCACTTTGAATTCCCCAGGTAAAACATTTAATTTGGGAGGGTTACAGTGTGGTTATGCAATTGCTAAAAATAAATCGATTAGAACTCGATTTAAGCGGGCCCTTCGATCCGCTTCTCTATTGGAGTTGAATCTTTTTGCTTCTGTTGCCATGCAAGCGGCTTATTCTGAAGAGGGTCTAGATTATCGAGACGCCTTGTTAGAACTGTTTGGGCAACATGTGGACAGAGTCAATGAGTTTTTTAAGGCCTATGCGCCGAATGTGAAAGTGATGAATCCTGAGGCCTCGTTTTTGCTTTGGATTGATTTTCGAGCATTATTCGATAATCCAAGTGATTTAAAACATTGGATGATCAATGAGTGTAAGCTTGGTTTGAACGAAGGTTTGAGTTTCGGGGATTGTGGCGCTGGGTTTATGAGAATGAATATAGCGATATCGAGCGAGCGACTTACGTTAGCACTCGAACGACTAAGGAAAGGTTTGGAAGCTTTATGAATGAATTAGAATTGAATTGGCAATATGTCGATGACACGGTGATGGGCGGCGTTTCTCAAGGGAGTGTTGAGCGTGATGGCGAAGCGGTTGTGCTTAAAGGCCTTGTCAGTTTGGAAAATCAGGGCGGGTTTATTCAGGCTCAAGCATTATTACCTCAGCAAATCGATTACCGCCAATTTTCTGGATTGTGGGTAGAGTGTGAAGGCGATGGCCACGAATATGTCATGAGTTTAAAGACATCGGATTTATGGATGCCTTGGCAATCGTATCGAACGTCGATGAATATCTCGGAGAGGGGGGTTATTTACTTGCCATTCGAGGCATTTAAACCTTATCGAACTGCATCGGGATTGAATGTGGCATTGTTGGAAAAATTTGCCATTTTAGCGATTGGCGAGGCTCGATCCGTACATTTAAAAATCTTTAATGCAGGCCTTTACTGAGGTGGTTAGGGATATAAAAAACCCCGCTGTTGAGCGGGGTTTTTTGTGTCCAAATAATCTGAGATTATTTTTCAGGCATCATTGAAGAATGGTGGTGAACAATCTTCCATTCATTGTTGCGGTATTCGTAAACGAATGTGTAACGAGCGGCAACAATTGATTTCTGACCATTTGAAGTAACTTCAAAATCGTATGTACCTGCATCAGTCAATTTGTTACAGCCTTGCTTAATGTTACGTTGTTTGATTTTGCCGTAAGGTTTTTTCTCAAGGAAGTGTTCGAAGTAATCAGTGATCTCAGCCGTTGTTGTACGTGGCAAGTTAGATACGGTTGGAAGTAGGACTGCATCATCAGCATACAAAGCTGCAACACGGCGCGCATCGCCTGTTTGTAGAGCATCATTCCATTTTTTGAATAAATCTTCTGCTAATTTTTTAGTCGCAGGTTGGCAAGTAACGGCTTCATCAGCAGACGCTGTATCGATTGGTTGATAAGCATTGCGGCCTGTAATTGAGCGCTTGTGAGTATTACGCTGGTAATGACCTTTGCTCACGCCGTTTTCGATGTTTTCGTCGATACCTGTTGTACCAGTAATCATGGATGACAATTTCATTGCAGAATATCCTGTGTTTAATTTTTTGCTTCACAGGATTTTACACTAAAAGCCGTTTGTTGAAGTTAAACAATTCATTGAATATATGAGTCTGAATGAATAGATTGAAATCAATGGATACAAGGTATAAAAAAAGCCCCAATTATTCGATTGAGGCTTTTTAGTAGATGGCGCGGTGGACGGGGCTCGAACCCGCGACCCCCGGCGTGACAGGCCGGTATTCTAACCATCTGAACTACCACCGCGTATTTGGTGGGTGCTACAGGGATCGAACCTGTGACCCTCGCCTTGTAAGGGCGATGCTCTCCCAGCTGAGCTAAGCACCCGTGGTGTGTTCGCTAGAACAGGTGCGTATTATAGGGAGAGGCATTGGGTATGCAAGCGTTTTTTTGCTTTTTAATGATATTTATTCAGCAGGGTAGGCTTTATCTAATTCATCAATCACCTGTTGAAAAACATTTTCTGTTGATAAATCAATCTCTTCCATGATTTTTAGCATGTATACATTATCTTCCTGTCCATTCCAGATTTTGATGTAGGTGCCTTGTTTGTAACCTTTGCTCTGACGGAAATGGTTGAGCGCGTTTTTGCCGACATACAATTTAAAGAGGTCTTGCAGTGAGTGACCCAAAAGGCCCCAGACTTTAAAAAACAGACTGATTTGTTTCACTAGATCTTTTTCCAGAGCCGATTTTGCCAATTCCTCAACAAGAAGAATAATGCGTTGATCTTTGGCTTCTCTGATTTTTAGGCGTTCTGATTTGAGGTGTGTGTCCATCGTCAGCTCAATCATCTCAGAAGGATAATCCCGAATAATGGCTTGTGACATTACGAAGTGCCAGATATCGACCAGCTCAACGGTGACATTGCCCCAATCATTGGTTTGGTGCTTCCACCATTTCCAATTCAACGATTCAATCAGTTCAGCGGCCTCGAGCCATGTTGCTCTGTGGTAAGCGTTACCGTCTTGTCTCCATGAGGTGGACAAGTTGCTGTTGAACTGATCTTGTAAGTTCATCATTTGCTGAATAAGTGCACTGTCTGACATTGAAAATCCCGTAGTTTCTTGTACTTTGATGAAGGAAAGTTTAACGGTTTTCAGCTATAATCACGTAAATTTATTGCCAGTCAGAAAGATAGGAAGCCCTATGTCAGAATTTGCAAGGGAGTTATCAAGAGTTTCTCTTGAAGACGAGATGAAACAGTCATACCTCGATTATGCGATGAGTGTCATCATCGGTCGAGCGTTGCCGGATGTGCGAGATGGTTTGAAACCTGTACACCGCCGAGTGCTGTTTGCACAGAATGAACTCAGTAATAACTGGAACTCAGCGTATAAAAAATCAGCGCGTATTGTCGGTGATGTCATCGGTAAATATCACCCACATGGTGATTCAGCTGTGTATGACACGATCGTTCGTATGGCTCAGCCGTTCTCAATGCGATATGTGTTGATTGATGGTCAAGGTAACTTCGGTTCGATTGATGGTGATGCCGCTGCGGCAATGCGTTATACCGAAATTCGTATGGCGAAAATTGCCCATGAATTATTGGCTGATATCGATAAAGAAACGGTTGATTTTGTAGCTAACTACGACGGTTCAGAGTCGGAGCCAGCGGTCTTGCCTTCTCGTGTGCCTAACTTGTTGGTGAACGGTTCTTCAGGTATCGCGGTTGGTATGGCAACGAATATTCCACCTCATAACTTAAAAGAAGTGGTGAACGCTTGTTTGGCGATGGCAGAAAACACTGAAATTACATTAGATGAGCTGATGGTTCATTTGCCTGGGCCTGACTTCCCAACAGCGGCGACAATTAACGGTGCTCAAGGCATTCGTGAGGCCTACGAAACTGGTCGTGGAAAAATCTATCTACGCGCTAAAGCACATTTTGAGAATGTGAACGAATCGGGCAAGCAAGCGATTATCGTTACAGAACTGCCATACCAAGTGAACAAAGCACGTTTGATTGAACGTATTGCTGAGTTGGTTAAAGAGAAGAAAATCGAAGGCATTACCGCATTGCGTGATGAGTCAGATAAAGACGGTATGCGTATGGTGATCGAACTTCGTCAAGGCGAAGTGCCAGAAGTCATCCTTAACCAGTTGTATAAACTGACCGCTTTACAAGGCGTGTTTGGTATCAATATGGTTGCCTTAGTTGATGGTCAGCCGCGTTTGTTGGATCTAAAGACAATCCTTAAAGAATTCTTGCGTCACCGCCGAGAAGTGGTAACACGCCGTACGATTTATGAATTGCGCAAAGCTCGAGCTCGTGCTCATGTACTAGAAGGCCTTGCGATTGCGTTGAGTAATATCGACGAAATGATTCGTATTATTCGTGAATCTCAAACACCTGCGATTGCAAAAGCAGAATTGTTGGCGCGTCAGTGGGATGCCGGTGTGGTCAGCGAAATGTTGTCGCGCGGTGATTCATCAGACTCTCGCCCAGAAGAGTTGGGTGCAGACTTCGGCATGCTGACTTCAGGACAATATCGTTTGTCAGAAGTTCAAGCTCAAGCGATTTTGGATTTACGTCTTCACCGTTTAACAGGTCTTGAACAAGACAAGATTTTGGATGAATACACAGGTATTTTGGATGAGATTCAAGGTCTATTGCATATCTTGCGTTCTGCAGATCGTTTGATGGAAGTGATTCGTGAAGAATTGGTTGCGATTCGTGATGCCTACGGAGATGAGCGTCTGACTTATATCCAAGCGTCTAAACTTGATTTGAGCATGGAAGATTTGATTGCTGAAGAAGACCGTGTTGTAACTCTTTCGATGCAGGGTTATGTGAAAACTCAGCCTGTATCTGAATATCGAGCGCAAAAACGCGGCGGTCGTGGTCGTTCAGCAACGAATATGAAAGAAGAAGATGTGATTAACTCGATGTTCGTTGCGAGTTCACATGACACATTATTATGCTTCTCAACGGCGGGTAAAGTTTACTGGAAGAAAGTCTATGAAATGCCATTGGCTTCTCGCGGGGCTCGAGGCAAGCCAATTAATAACTTGTTGCCTTTAGAAAATAACGAAAGTATCTCAGCTGTCTTACCGGTGCGTGAGTATGATGAAGATCATTTTGTATTCATGGCTACGAAACAAGGTACGGTTAAGAAAACGCCATTGGTTGATTTCTCTCGACCACGTGCCAACGGTATTATTGCATTGGGGTTGTCAGATGACGATGCACTGGTTGCAGCTCAAGTGACGAATGGTCAGAACGACATCATCTTGTTCAGTGCAGAAGGTAAAGCGATGCGCTTTGCAGAAAGCGATGTTCGTTCAATGGGGCGTACAGCGCGCGGTGTTCGCGGTATGCGCATTGATTCTGATAATGCAGTGATTTCGATGGTGGTTGTTGAACCTGAAAGCTACATCTTAACAGCGACTTCAACGGGTTATGGTAAGCGTACAATCGAAACGGATTACCCTCGTAAAGGCCGTGGCGGTATGGGTGTTATCTCCATCAAGGCTTCTGAGCGAAATGGACAGGTTGTTTCGGCGATTAGCGTAATTGACGAAGATGAAGTCATGCTGATTTCTGATGGCGGTACTTTAGTGCGTACACGCGTTAGCGAAATCTCAGCGTTGGGTCGAAACACACAAGGTGTTCGCCTGATTAAGCTAGGTAAAAATGAGCAAGTTGTTGGAATGGCGAAAGTCCAGGATTCTGATGACGATGAAGAAGAAATTGACGAAGAAGTTCTAGGGAACGAAGAAGAATAATGTCGAGAGTTTATAACTTTAGCGCAGGGCCGGCTATGTTGCCGACTGCGGTTATGGAGCGTGCTCAATCGGAATTCAGTGATTGGCACGGAACAGGAATGTCAATTATGGAAATGAGCCATCGTGGTGCTCATTACATGGAAGTTGCGCAGAAATCTGAAGCGGATTTGCGAGACTTAATGAACATTCCAGATAATTATAAAGTGCTGTTTCTACAAGGCGGTGCGACCTTGCAATTCAGTGCGATTCCATTGAATTTGTTGGGTGACAAAACATCCGCTGATTATATTTTGACGGGCGATTGGGGTTTGAAAGCCATTGATGAAGCAAAGCGTTTTTGTAACGTCAATATCGCAGGCGATACAACCGATGCGAATTACACAACCGTGCCTCGTCAGGATGAGTTGAAACTCGATCCTAATGCCGCTTATGTGCATTACACACCGAATGAAACGATTCGTGGAACAGAGTTTGATTACATTCCAGAAACAGGTGATGTACCTTTGGTCGCGGATTTCTCTTCAAGCATCTTATCTCGAGAGATTGATGTCACTAAATTCGGCGTGATTTATGCCGGTGCTCAGAAAAACATCGGCCCAGCGGGTTTGACAATTGTCATTGTTCGCGATGATTTACTCGATTTAGTCGGTGATGCTTGTCCTCGTGTGATGCGTTGGGGCATGCAAGCGGATAATGATTCGATGCTGAACACTCCAAGTACTTACTCTTGGTACATGGCAGGCCTTGTCTTTGAATGGTTAAAAGAGATGGGCGGATTATCGGTTGTTGAAAAGAAAAATCGTCATAAAGCAGAGAAGTTATACGCGGCGATTGATGAAATGCCGTTTTACAACAACCCTGTGAATCCTGTGAATCGTTCATGGATGAATGTGCCATTTACCTTGGCAAATTCTGAACTGGATAAAACATTCTTAGAAGAATCTCACGCGGCAGGTTTGACGACTTTGAAAGGTCATAAAATTGTCGGCGGGATGCGAGCGAGTATCTACAATTCAATGCCTGAAGAAGGTGTGGATGCGTTGATCGAATTCATGCGAGAGTTTGAACGCACGTATGGCTAATACAGCAGAACAACAAGCACTATTGAAACTGCGAGATCAAATCGACGAGAAAGATCGAGCGATTTTGCAGTTGCTATCAGAAAGAGCGCAATTGGCAGAGCAGGTGGCTGAGGTTAAACAAAGCCATTTGAATCCAGGTGAGGAACTGATTTTTTATCGTCCTGAACGAGAGGCGCAAGTGTTGCGTAAAGTTCAGGATTTAAATCCAGGTCCCTTGGATGATCATATGGTTGCAACGCTTTTTAGAGAGATTATGTCTGCTTGTTTAGCGTTGGAAAATCCTCAAAAAGTGGCTTACTTAGGCCCTAAAGGCACATTTAGTTACGATGCGACGGTTAAACAATTTGGTCAGTTTGCTCAGATGCAGCCCGAACAGTCGATTGAAGATGTCTTTAAAGCAGTGTCTAAAGGTGATGTTAAGTACGGTGTTGTCCCCGTTGAAAACTCCAATGAAGGTGCGGTTCACCGTACTTTTGATTGTTTGCAGACATCGAAGTTGAATATTATTGGCGAAGTTGAACTAGCGATTCATCATAACTTGTTGTCTAAATGCGATTCGCTTCAAGAGATTGAAATTGTTTTTGCTCACGAACAAGCGTTAGCACAGTGCAAAGAATGGCTGGCAAAACATTTGCCGAATGCGAAACTTGCCGCTGAAGCGAGTAACGGAATTGCAGCACAAAAAGCACAAACACATCCTAACAGCGCAGCGATTGCTTCAAAGAATGCCAGTGAAATTTATGATCTGACTATACTTGAAAGTACGATTCAAGACAGTGCGGACAATACCACGCGTTTTCTAGTTTTATCTCAACAATCGACAATGTCGAGCGGGCATGATAAAACGGCGATGGTATTTAGTACGCCTAACACGCCTGGTGCGTTGAATAATGTATTGCAAGTGTTTGCGGATGAACAAATCAGTATGACACGAATTGTGTCTAGACCTTCTGCAACAGCAACATGGGATTATGTGTTTTTTGTGGATGTGATTGGTCACATCTCAGAGCAGCCTTTAAAGGGCGTCTTGCCCAAATTACAGGCGTGTACATCTATGTTGAAAATTTTAGGGGCTTACCCTCAATCACCTTTGTAAAGGAACTTTGATGACTATCGAAATGCTTGCCACGAAGGGCGTTCAAGGCCTAACTCCATATTTGCCGGGTAAACCCGTTTCGGAATTAGAGCGTGAACTCGGTATAACGAATATTACAAAATTAGCCTCGAATGAAAACCCTTTGCCATGGCCTGAATCAGTCAGAAAAGCGATTGAGGCTGAACTGTGTGAAGGCACTCGTTATCCAGATGGCGGTGGTTTTGCACTCAAGTCGAAATTGGCTGATAAATTCTCGATTCAAACGAACCAAATTACCTTGGGGAATGGTTCGAATGATATTTTGGAAATGATCGGACGAGTCTTCACTAATCCAGGCGAATCAATTATGTATTCCCAGTATGCGTTTGCGGTTTATCCAATTACGGCGCAAGTTGTGGGTGCAAATCCAATTGAGGTACCTGCTAAAGATTGGGGTCATGATTTACAGGCGATGGCTGATTCAGTTACAGATGATACAAAAGTCATTTACATTGCCAACCCTAACAATCCGACAGGAACATTTATTCCAGGCAACGAGATCTACGATCTCTTAAAGCAGATTCCCAATCGTGTAATTGTTGTATTGGATGAAGCCTATACTGAATATTTATCAGCGGATGAGGCCTACAACAGCTTTGATTGGTTGAATGAATTTGAGAATTTAATCATCACTCGAACATTTTCTAAGGCCTACGGATTAGCTTCATTGCGCGTTGGGTTTGCAGTATCTTCTGTTGAGATCGCTGGACTTTTAAACCGTATTAGACAGCCATTTAACGTCAATTCAATGGCTTTAGCGGCTGCGACTGCGGTTCTTGACGACGCAGAATACCTACGAAAAGGGGTCGAAATCAATACATCGGGGATGGAGCAAATTGTTGCGGGTTTAGAGGCCTTCGATTTTGAACCTATCCCTTCAAAAGCGAATTTTGTTTGCGTTGATATGAAACAGTCTGGTCCTGAGTTGTATCAAAAGCTCCTTCACAAAGGTGTGATTGTCCGTCCTGTGGCGAACTATGGATTGCCGAACCATTTGCGTATTTCTATTGGCACTCACTCTGAAAATGCGGCGTTTGTAATGGCGCTGACTGAGGTGCTATGAAGATTGCAGTGCTTGGCGTCGGCCTAATTGGCGGTTCATTAGCTCGCGCATTGAAACGTTCGGGATGGGCAACATCGATTGTGGGTTATGCTCGCCGTGAGGATGAATTACAAAAAGCCATTGAGCTGGGTGTGATTGATCGTTACGCACTTGAGCCCGAAGCCGCTGTTGCGGGTGCGGATATCGTGGTGTTGTGCACACCTCTAAAAGCAATGGAGTCCTTGTTGACTCGCATCCAGCCGGCCTTAACAGACAAAACTATCATTACGGATGTCGGCAGCGCAAAGGGCGTCGTGGTTGAAGCAGCGATGAATGCTTTAGGATCATTGCCAGCTGGCTTTGTTCCGGCTCATCCAATTGCAGGCACGGAGAAAAGTGGCGTTGAAGCCTCATTTGCTGAGCTTTATGATGATCGTAAGGTCATCATCACCCCAGTTGAAGAATCCGTTGACTGGGCCGTTGAGACGGTCAAAGAAATGTGGGAATCTGCAGGTGCTGTAGTTGAAAGTATGACGGTTGAAAAGCACGACGATGTATTGGCTGCAACCAGTCATTTGCCTCACTTGTTGGCGTTTACACTAGTGGATTTATTGGCACACAATTCAGAACACAAAAAAATATTTCATTACGCAGCGGGTGGCTTTAGAGATTTCACTCGCATTGCTTCGAGCGACCCTGTTATGTGGCGAGACATTTCAGTCACTAATAAAGACGCGATCTTAAGTAATATTGAACAGTATCAAAACCATCTGGCATCGCTTAAGGCCTTGGTTGAAGCTCAAGATGAACAATCCATTCTTGAGTTTTATCAAAGGGCAAAAGCCGCGCGAGATGCACACATCGAATAAGTTTTAAAGGAATATACATGAGTAACACACGCTTTATCATTCAACCCAGTGGAGCACTGAAAGGTTCGATTCGAGTGCCGGGTGATAAATCGATTTCACATCGTTCAATTATGTTGGGTTCATTAGCAGAAGGAACAACAACAGTTGAAGGTTTCTTGGAAGGCGAAGATGCGTTAGCCACGTTAAAGGCCTTCCAATCTATGGGTGTTGAGATCGAAGGCCCAGTTGATGGCAAAGTGACCATCCATGGTGTGGGCATGAATGGATTAAAAGCGCCTGAAGATACGGTTTATGTCGGTAATTCAGGGACTTCGATGCGTTTATTGGCCGGCATTTTGGCGGGTCAAGATTTCGATGTGACGATGACGGGTGATGCTTCATTGTCAAAACGTCCGATGGGCCGAGTAGCGAATCCTTTACGAGAAATGGGCGCTATTGTTGAAACAGAAGAGGATGGCACGCCACCGTTGAAAATTTCTGGCGGCTCTAAATTAAAAGCCTTGGACTATACATTGCCTATGGCATCGGCTCAGGTCAAATCATGTGTGTTATTAGCAGGTATGTATGCTGAA
>JAAZVR010000028.1 GCA_018623305.1 Thiotrichales bacterium
CACCGCGCAACAACACATTAAAGAAGAACGAAAATACATCTTACAAGCGAAAAGCCATGGGGAATTGCAAACTCTGGAGGCCTCACATCGTTTGCAGGCCTTGCGATGGCTGTCTCGTGTCAGTGAACATCATGCTCGAATTTTGAAGCACCTGAAACACTCAATAACGGCATAAGTTTTTCAAATCATACTCATAAATTTCATTGATAAAATACCCCAATGAATGAAATGTTATTACTTTTAGGCCTTGGAGCCTTGTTTGGGGCGATTTTGAATTATTTCCACTTTGGCTTTTCCAGTGGATTTAAGGCCTTACTCACAACGGGCGATACGCGCAATGTTCGCGCGCAAATTTGGATGTTGGCAACCGCTTTTATTGGGTTTAGCATTGTCATTGCCAACAGCGATTCCCAAGGCTTTATTCGTCCGATTTCTCTCGCCATTCCTGTGGGAGCGCTGATCTTTGGCATTGGTATGCAATTGGCTCACGGCTGCACCTCGGGCACGCTTAATCGTGTTGGGCAATTACGCCCCATATCGCTTATCACCTTGCTTTGTATGATTGTTGGTGGCGTGATTGCGGCCTATTTCTATCAAGACTGGAACACATGGCCTAAAGCAGAACCGGTTTCACTTGGTTTTCTAGAGCAAGGACTGATATTTGCGGGGTTGTACTGGCTCTTGCTCGCTTGGGAACGCCGCCGATTGGGTCAAGCGAGTTCATTGCGCTCTGGGCTAAGACTGAACGCCTTTCTTTGGGCAGGTCTTGCGCTAGCGATCGTCAATACGCTTCATTTGGCACTGATTGGCCAACCTTGGTCTGTCGCCAGTGTGTTTCCATTTTGGGGGCTGAGTGCTGCGAGCTTCATCGGTTTACCCATCGAATGGGATTTCTGGGACTACGCCATGACCCATGAAAGCAGTTTAAGCAAAGGCCTTTTTGAGCACACCGTTAGCTTAACGACGCTTGGACTGATTGCAGGCTCTTTATTCGTCACGCTTGTTGATCGCCGATCTCGCACAATCCTTCCTCAAAATCTTTGGTTAAGTATGATCGGCGGTTTATTAATGGGCATCGGAGCGGTAATGGCTTCAGGCTGTAATATCGGCGCATTTTTCAGTGGCATCGCATCGGGCGGTGCGCATGGCTGGGTTTGGTTGATGTTTGCTTTAATGGGGAACTGGCTTGGATTGAAACTCATTGCTGTTTACTCACGCCGAGGATTAAGCTGACGCTCTAAATCTCTCCAATTGGGCAGATAAGACTCCACTAGACCATGAAAACGTGCATTGTGATAACGCTCAAAGAAATGCACAAACTCGTGCACTAAGACATATTCCAAACACGCCACAGGCGTTTTCGCTAAATGCAAACTGAGCCAAATCCGTTGACGCGTGATATTGCAACTGCCCCACTTGGTTTTCATTTTTTTAATACCAACGAAGCTGGCTTTAACCTTCATTTTGGCTTCCCAAATCGGCACAAGTCGGTCGAGTTCTCGCTTTATTTCTGCTCGATAGAAATCATCTAAGGCCTTCAAACGTTGTTCTACACTTGTTTGCTCAGGTGCGATTAACACCAGTTCATCTTCGCGAATTTCAATGGCAATACGCCGACTGGACAACTCATGCCTCAATCGATATTCACAACCCCACAGGAGAATAAAATCACCCTCTCGCATTAAACATTCAGGCTTAACGGGACGATTCAAAATTTCAGTGCGGTGCTTAATCACCCAATCCCAACGAGAGTGTACAAATGAACGAATTTGCTTATCCGTCGCATAATGGGGCGCAGAGACCTTCAAAGACGCATCATTCGGCATCAATTTAAGATTTAAACGCTTGATGGATTTACGAGTCACCGCAATTTCAAGGCCTTCAATTGAAAGCACTGAGTGCTGAGGTGTTTTTTTAAAAAGTCGTTTGAACATAAGCTATTTACAAAAAACGCCACATCAAAGTGGCGTTTGTTTCGTCCATAAAAACCCAATCAGTCACGGAAGTTTTGGAACTGCAATGGAATGTCGACCGTTTCTTGCTCACGCAACATCGCCATCACACCTTGCAAATCATCACGTTTTTTACCTGTCACACGCACTTCTTCACCTTGAATTTGCGCTTGAACTTTCGCTTTTGAATCTTTAATCAATTTAACGATTTTCTTGGCATCTTCTTTTTCAAGGCCTTGTTTAACAGTCACGTTTTGTTTCGCTGTTTTCAACTGAATATCCGCATCTTTACGCTCAACAGAACGCGGATCAATGCCACGCTTTGATAATTTATCCAACAACATCGACCACATTTGGTCCAACTGGAATTCAGATTCTGTGCTCATACGAATCACTTCGTCTTTCAACTCAAAGCTTGAATCCGTGCCTTTAAAGTCGAAACGTGTTGTAACTTCTTTATTCGCTTGATCCACTGCGTTGGTTAATTCGTGACCGTCAACTTCACTGACAATATCAAAAGATGGCATTTAATCTCTCCTTAAACTTATCACTCGGGCTTTGGCCCATTCCATATTTCAAATCGAATTTGTTCGGGTGTTTTGGGTGTTGTACTCACGTTTTGAGCACACCCATTTTGCTCGGCTTGTGCATTCAGTAAAGCCCAACCTTTAGAAAATCGTTCGCCCTCAATATCGGCTTGAACATTCTCAATGTGTTCATCATAACCCTTGATGCCGACACTGAAAATCTCCGTGTAGGCGAAGGTGTCTGCCCAGGCTTGTTCGTTGGAACGATACTTTTCAGCAAACGCCTGCCAATCATTGAGCCATTGCGCTTGAGTATTTTGTAATTGCTCACAAGAGGAAAATTCAGTCATTTTCACATTCTGAGCACACCCAGATAGTAAAGCCACCGTGGCGGCTAAAGTCAATAAACGTGTCATCCAAAGACCTCCCAGGCCATAAGCAGTGCTAACCCAAATAAAAACAACGCAAAAACTTTTTTCAGCTGCGCTTTTGGCATTCGATTCGCCCAACGCGCACCGAATTGCGCAAAAACAATACTGCTTGCGCCGACTAAAACCAACGCAGGCAAATAAATATAACCCACAGAATACGGCAAAGTCGTTAATTCATAACTGCCGAAAATATACCCGATTGCGCCCGCAGATGCGACAAAGATGTTCATTGCTGCTGACGTTCCAACCGCTTGAATCATCGGTAGGCCGCGCCAACTAAAGAACGGCACCAACATAGTTCCACCGCCAATGCCCACCAATCCCGAAACGCCACCAATGCCCGTCGTCATTGGCAAGGTATAGGCAGGAATGGTGATTTTCTGATCGGATTTTGGGTCTTTTAAATACAGCATTTTCGTCGCGACACTGAACAAGAACACCACAAACAACATCTGTAATATTGATGAATCAATGTAAGAAGCCAGATAACCCGATAAAAACGAACCCGCCATCAACCAAAGTAAAATTCGTCGAACTGCCCACCAATTGACGTTGCCCATCTTATGATGCGCCATCAATGAAGAAAAAGCTGTCACCACGATAATCGCTAAAGAACTGGCTAGAGCCATGTGCATCGGGGAGGCAAAATCAGGAAAGAAATACTGAAAGTACAGATTCAGTGCAGGCACAATAATCAGTCCTCCACCCAGTCCTAATAAACCTGCCAGCAAGCCTGAAAAAACGCCTAAAAAGAGCAAAAGAACAAATTCCATTAGGATTCCAAAATCACCGTTGCAACTGCGTAATGCTTTTCATCGGAAATAGTGACATGTGCAACTCGAGCGCCCAAATCTTCCATTCGTTGCTCGGCAACGCCCGATAGAACAAGAACAGGCTTACCTAATTCGTCATTAACTGTGCCAATATCTTGCATGGTCAATCCATTACGAAAGCCGGTGCCTAAAGCTTTAGCCGCGGCTTCTTTAACGGCAAACCGCTTTGCCAGATAATGCGGTTTTTGCGACATATCGGACCAAATAGCCCACTCCTCGTCGTTTAGGATTCGACGCGCAAATTTCTCACCCATACGTTGAAGCGCGTCTTCTATGCGCTCCACTTCAACAATATCAGAACCAAGACCCACAATCATACTGACGCGCCTCGATCATCAATCGCTTCATTTCTTTCACAGCAGGACCAAAGCCATCCATCGTCGCTTGCGCAACAATCGCATGGCCAATGTTCAATTCAACCAACTCAGGAATCGACGCAATCGGTTGAGTATTGTGATAATTCAAGCCATGGCCTGCATTCACTTGTAAACCCAATTCATGGGCATATTTCGCCATTTCACGGATTTTATTAAACTCTTCAACCATTTCCGCACTGCCGTAGGCCATATTCGCATAATGCCCTGTATGAATCTCGATCACTGGCGCACCGACCGCTTTCGCAGCATCAATTTGCTCTTTATCAGCATCAATGAACAACGATACACGAATATGCGCTTCTGCCATGCGCGCGCACGCATCCGCCATTTTGTCCATTTGACCCAAAACATCCAAACCACCCTCAGTCGTCAGTTCTTCACGTTTTTCAGGCACTAAGCACACATCTTCAGGCTTGTATTTTTCCGCAATAGCCAACATCTCTTCGGTCACCGCCATTTCCAAATTCACTTTGGTTTGACGAGTTTGCGAAATCAAATCCACATCGCGCTCTTGAATATGGCGACGATCTTCGCGCAAATGCAAGGTAATACTATCCGCGCCGACTCGTTCTGCCTCTAAAGCGGCTTGCACAGGATCAGGGTACTGAGTGCCTCGCGCTTGTCGAAGAGTCGCAATGTGGTCAATATTTACGCCCAGATAAATTGGATTCACGTTGATGTCCTTTTGTTTGATAAGGTTTGCGTCAGCTGGGAAAACATCGCTCGACTTTTGAGCGACTTTGCCCCCAGCAATTGGTTTATTACTGAACGAGTTAACTGTTTCCAGCTTCTTCGCTCATCTTCATTTAAGTTTACAAGGCTTTCTTTTAAAAGAATAGCACCTGAGATGCCTTGCGAGTCATAGATATACCCTTCATCAACTGAATAACGGTAACGCTCGTTTTCACGTAAGTCGCGACCGCTGGCATCGTGCTCAGCTTGCAAATCATGCCCTAGCATTCGTAAGTAGGCAATTTCAAATTGGCGCAGCCCTTGTTCAATACTGGCTTTATCATCCAACTCAATGGCTTGTTCAATAATCGACAGAGTGCGAGAGTACAAATCAAACAAGCCTTGTGTTTGATGACCTTTATCTGCCCATAAACCAATGATTTCATTGAGGTAATAACCAATTGCCAGTTGTTGATAGGGAAATACGTGCGGCTTTTGACTGAGTTCAGCATTTTGCAAATTAACCAAACCCTCTTTGGGTTTGAAACTCAATTCTACTTTTTGAAACGGTTGCAAAATCGGGCTTAAAGGATTTTTCTTGCGATGCAATCCACGCGCAATCATACGTATGACTGTGTCATCATCACACAGAGCCGTGACTAAAGCGCCTGACTCCCGATAAGCTGTGCGGTGCAATACATAAGCCGACCGCACAATTGGATTGGACACTAGTCGGTGTACCCCAAGCTCGCCAAAGCGCGATCATCATCTGACCAGTTATCTTTCACTTTGACCCACAAACGCAGGAACACTCGCTGTTGAAACATACGCTCCATATCTTTACGCGCTTGAGTACCGACTTCTTTCAATACTCGACCTTGCTTACCAATAACAATATTCTTTTGACCTGCGCGTTCCACCAAGATGACGCCCCCAATCAACAGCTTTTCTTCATCCGTTGGATCTTGCTCGAATTGTTCAATTTCCACTGTCAAGCCATAAGGCAGTTCTTGGTCCAGCTGACGCATCAATTTTTCACGAATAAATTCAGCCGCAACAAAACGCTCTGATTTATCGGTAACATAATCTTCAGGGAAAATCGGCGTGGTGTTTTCGAAATGTTTTAACACTTCTTCTTCTAAGCGATCCATGCCGTTGCGTGATTTAGCAGACAAAGGCACCAAAGCATCGAACTTTACTTTTTCAGATAACATCGCCAAATGCGGCAACATGTCTTCACGGCGTTTGATCGTATCAATTTTATTGACCACTAAAATCACAGGGATATCAATTTTCTCGAGCTTACGCGCAACATTGGCATCTTCTTTTGTCCATTTCATCGAATCAACAATAAACACCACCACATCAACGTCTAACAAAGCAGAATCCGCAGCACGGTTCATATAACGGTTTAAGGCCTTAGATTCCCCCATGTGCATACCCGGAGTATCCACAAGCACCATCTGATATTCGTTTTCGCTTTTCACACCATGAATTCGGTGTCGAGTCGTTTGTGGTTTAGGTGACGTAATGGAAATCTTTTGCCCCAACAAAGCGTTCAAAAGCGTTGATTTACCGACATTTGGTCGGCCGACTAAAGCAACAAATCCACTTCGATAGCGCTCACTCGTATCTGCACGTTTATTGGCTTCCTGCGCTAAAAAATCATCTAAATTCATACGCCTAATTTCTCCAATACTTTTTGCGCAGCCATTTGTTCTGCTTTTCGTCGTGAATTGGCTTTCGTCACAACTTCTTCTTTCAGGTTATCGACTCGACAACCCACTTCAAATGTTTGGTTGTGTGCTTCGCCCGTTGTTTTTATCACACGATATTCAGGCAAGGATAAATGACGGCCTTGCAACCATTCTTGCAGTTTTGTTTTCGGGTCTTTTTCGACATGTTTAGGGTCGGCTTTTTGAATGCGAGAATCCAACAATTGAAGAATTAATGTTCGCACCGTATCAAAATCACTGTCGAGATAAACAGCCCCAAGAATCGCTTCCATCGCATCCGCCAAAATCGATTCTCGACGGAAACCGCCGCTTTTCAACTCACCTGGGCCTAACTTGAGAAAATCGCCTAATTCCAAATCTAAAGCGACTTTTGCAAGTGTTTCCCCTTTCACCAAACTCGCACGCATTCGGCTCATTTCGCCTTCTTTCGCACGTTCAAAGGCCTTGTATAAACATTCCGCAATCACGAAACCTAAAATACTGTCACCCAAAAACTCCAAACGCTCATTGTGTTTACCATGAGCGCTTCGATGCGTGAGTGCTTGTTCTAGAAGAGCTGGGTTATTAAATTTGTAGCCCAGACGCTTTTCTAATTTATTCAATCCAATCCCCTATTCGTTCATATTGAACGCTCTCATCAAAATTCATCCAAATCATGAAGGCTTTGCCCTTCAAGTGATCGTCAGGAACATAACCCCAAAATCTCGAGTCATTCGAGTTGTCTCGGTTATCACCCATCACGAAATACATTCCTTCAGGCACAATCGTATCGATAGGCTGTTGATTTGGCATATCTTTATCAATCAAAATATCATGCGGTGTATCGCCCATATTAGAGCGTAACAAATTTGCCCCTGACATAACAGAGCCAGACTCGGTACCTTCATATCGGCCTAAAATCTCAGTTTCAACCGGTTTAGCATTAACCATCAATACTTTATTCATATAGGTAATGCGATCACCTGGCAGGCCTACAATGCGCTTAATGTAGTCAATTTGCGGATTACCTGGAAATCGAAATACGGCCACATCACCGCGCTCGGGTTCACCCAATGGAATGACTTTTTTATGAATGACCGGCAAACGCACGCCATAAGCCATTTTGTTCACTAAGATAAAATCGCCAATGTGCAAGGTCGGCAACATCGAGCCCGACGGAATTCGAAACGGTTCCACAACAAATGAACGCAAAAGAAACACAACCAACAAAACAGGAAAAAATGACTTAGCCCACTCAACTGGCTTTGGATCAACGATTTCACCAATCGCTTTCGATTCGCGTTTTTCTTTGAAGAACAAAGAATCCGTAATCCAAATTGCACCAAATGCAGACGTCAGCAAGAACAGCAACAATTCAAAGTTCATGCTGAGGTTGATTAAACCCCAAACAGTGCCGGCAATGAATACCAAATCCAGCAGTAGCAAGCCAATAAATTTCATTAATCTTTTCCTGTATGAAGCACCGCAAGGAAAGCCTCTTGAGGTAATTCAACATTACCAATCGCTTTCATACGTTTCTTACCTGCTTTCTGTTTCTCTAGCAATTTCTTCTTACGTGAAGCATCGCCACCATAACACTTGGCCGTAACGTTCTTGCGCATCGCTTTTACATTGGTACGCGCAATAATTTTCGCACCAATCGCTGCTTGAATCGCTACTTCGAACATCTGACGAGGAATCAAATCTTTCAATTTCTCAATCATTTCACGACCGCGATGAACCGCATTGTCTCGGTGAACCAATACCGCCAAAGCATCCACTTTGTCGCCATTAATCATAAAGTCTACTTTCACCAAGTTATCCGCTTGGAAACGTACGAATTCATAATCCATTGAAGCAAACCCGCGTGATGTCGATTTCAATCGATCGAAGAAATCTAAGACCACTTCACTCAACGGCAATTCAAACGTCATTTGAACTTGTTTACCCAAATACTGCATGTTTTTCTGAATGCCACGCTTTTCGATACATAAGGTCATTACATTACCAACGTATTCATCAGGCGTTAGGATATTGGCCACAACAATCGGCTCACGCACTTCTTTCAATTCTGATGGGTCAGGCAATTTCGACGGGCTATCCACCATAATGATTTCACCATCGGTCTTCACTACTTCATAAATAACCGTCGGTGCTGAGGTAATTAAGTTCAAGTCGTATTCGCGCTCTAAACGCTCTTGGATAACTTCCATATGAAGCATGCCTAGGAAACCACAGCGGAAACCAAACCCTAAAGCATCCGATGTTTCGGGTTCATAATGCAATGAAGCATCATTCAAACTCAGTTTCGCTAAGGCCTCACGGAAATCTTCATACTCATCCGAACTGACTGGGAATAAACCAGCAAAGACACGCGGCTGAACTTTTTGGAAACCAGGCACCGCATCTTCGGCTGGGTTTCGGTCATCAATCAAAGTATCACCGACCGGTACACCATGGATGTCTTTCACACCTGCGATAACAAAACCCACATCACCCGCACTCAAACAATCCAGTTCTTTTCGTTTCGGCGTAAAGATACCGACGCTGTTCACATCATGCACATTGCCTGTAGACATCACCTTCATCTTGGTTTTTTTACAGATTTTGCCATCCATTACTCGAACCAAAGAGACAACGCCCAAATAGTTATCAAACCATGAGTCGATAATCAATGCTTTTAAAGGTGCATCTGGGTCACCTTCTGGGGCTGGAATACCGGATACCAACTGTTCAAGCACATCTTCAACACCAATACCTGATTTCGCACTGGCTTCAACCGCATCCATCGCATCGATGCCGACAACATCTTCAATTTCTTGTTTAACGCGATCCGGGTCTGCCGCTGGCAAATCAATCTTGTTCAAAACAGGAAGCACTTCCAAGCCTTGCTCAATCGCGGTATAGCAGTTAGCAACCGTCTGAGCTTCTACCCCCTGAGAGGCATCTACCACCAACAAGGCGCCTTCACAGGCGGACAATGAACGTGAAACTTCATAAGAGAAATCGACATGTCCCGGTGTATCAATGAAATTAAGGTAATAGGTATTGCCGTCTTTAGATTCAAAATCCAAAGACACGCTTTGTGCTTTGATGGTAATACCACGCTCACGCTCGATGTCCATAGAATCAAGCACTTGAGCGGCCATTTCGCGTTCTGTTAATCCACCGCAATGCTGGATAAAACGATCTGACAATGTTGATTTACCGTGGTCAATGTGAGCAATGACCGAGAAGTTGCGGATGAATTTCATCCGCTCTTGAAGAGTTTGTTTTGACACGCGTCGATGTGCTCCGATAATTTTTAGGCGTATTATACGGGATTAACGCAATCGAATTGTGGTAAACAATGCCTCGCCGTCTCGCCAAACTCGTAAAGAAATTCGAGTGCCTTCTGGTAAGTCTTTTAGCATTGAGCGCAGTGATTTAACCGATTTCACAGCACGGCGGTTAATGCTCAACAACACAT
The DNA here is from genome assembly GCA_018623305.1 of Thiotrichales bacterium. Lineage (GTDB taxonomy): Bacteria > Pseudomonadota > Gammaproteobacteria > JAAZVR01 > JAAZVR01 > JAAZVR01. The sequence goes on from JAAZVR010000028.1 coordinate 9,977, forward strand.
CCCCTTCACGCACTCCTGCATTGGCAAA
>JAAZVR010000152.1 GCA_018623305.1 Thiotrichales bacterium
AATCTGACATGACGGGGCGAGTTCCCTGATGAAGTAACTGATAAAAAGCGTGTTGTGCATTTGGGCCAACTTCACCCCATAAAATAGGACAAGTGTCTCCTTTTACAGGCTGACCGTCTCGCTGAACCGATTTGCCATTGGATTCCATCTCTAACTGCTCCAGGTAGGATGGAAATTTTTTTAAGCGTTCGTCGTAAGGCAAAATCGCTTGGTCTTTAATGCCAAGAGTGTGATTGTTCCAGTGCCCAATCAAACCCATCCAGACAGGGATGTTATTTTCAAAGGGCATTGCTCGAAAATGCTCATCCATGGCGTGAGCGCCTTCAAGCAGTTGCTTAAAGCCATCCATGCCGAGCCAAAGTGCGATTGAGATACCAATTGCCGACCACATTGAGTAGCGACCGCCCACCCAATCCCAAAACAGAAGTTGATTTTCGGTAGTGATTCCCCAGTTGTTCATCGCTTCAGTATTGGTAGAAACGCCTATGAAGTGATTCTGCCATTGAGTTGTGTGGCTCTTGATCCACTCTTGCGCTGTTTGCGCTAAAGATAAAGTATCGATGGTGGTAAATGACTTTGAGGCTATGATGAATAAGGTTGTTTCTGGGCGGAGCGTATTCAGAACTTTATGAATTTGGCGTCCGTCAAGCGTAGAAACAAAGTGCAGTTCGGGGGCATTAGGGTGACGGTTAAGCTCCAATGCTTGAACCGTCATTAGCGGGCCTAAATCTGACCCTCCAACACCAATACAAACCACGTCTTTTACGGCATCACCTGAAAACCCACGCCATTGTTTGGAATGAATTTTATGAACCATCGATTCCATAATCGACCACTGAGCGGAAATTTCATTTTTGGGGTTGGATAAATCTCTTAGAGCCGTATGCCAAGCCGCACGATCTTCGGTATGGTTGATTTTTTCGCCATTGAACAGCTTTTGAATCCAACCCGATAAATCGACCTTTTCTGCGGTTTGAATCAATTCTTCGATGGTTGATTTATCGACACGTTGTTTTGAAAAGTCTGCTAAAAAACCATTGAGCTGAAGCGATAAGGCCTCAAATCGCCCTTCTTCTTTCAGTAGATCTTTTAGATGGGCGTGGCGAATATCAGACATGGTTTTTTAAATACTCTGCAAAAGTGTCTTTTAAATCTGGATGGCGTAGGCCGAATTCAACGGTCGCTTGTAAGTAACCTTGTTTATTGCCGCAATCGTAGGATTGACCGGCTAAATGATAGGCCTCAACCGTTTCTTCTTTCATTAAGGCATCGATGGCTGTGGTTAATTGCACTTCTCCAGTATGGCATTTTTCAGTCGTTTCTAAAATCTGCATGCAGCGGTTGGATAAGATGTATCGCCCTGTTACGCTTAAATTCGATGGGGCTTGTTCTGGAGCCGGTTTTTCAACCATAGCGATCATCGGTTTTGATTCGCCCTTGCTCAATTCTTCGCCTTGAATATCGGCAACACCGTAATTGGAAACTTCAGACATAGGTACCGGCTCCACCATAATTTGTGAATGGCCTGTATTTTCAAAACGTTCAATCATGGATTTTAAATCGGGTGTGTTGTCGTTGTGCAAAAGCACATCAGGCAAGATCACGGCAAAATCATTTTGACCGATAACAGGTGATGCACAATAAACGGCGTGGCCTAGGCCGTGCGCTTGAGGTTGTCGAACCGCAATAATGTTGACTCCGTTCGGGCAAGTGGTTTGCGCGATTTCGAGTAACTTGTTTTTGCCTTTGGCTTCAAGGTTTGCTTCCAGTTCAATGTTTTGGTCGAAGTGGTTTTCGATCGAGCCTTTCGATGAATGGGTGACTAAAATCACGTCTTTAATGCCAGCTTCGGCGGCCTCTTCCACCACATATTGAATGAGTGGTTTGTCCACCAAGGTAATCATTTCTTTGGGAATGGCTTTAGTTGCGGGCAGAAAGCGTGTGCCAAGGCCTGCAACAGGGATAACGACTTGAGTGATTTTTGACATGTCTTGTAAACTTTATATGTTTTTATTTTTTAAATTATGCGCTAATGCTCAAATATTCGCAAAGTTGTTTTGATGTAAAATACCCCAATGTTTACAGATAATTATGATGTGATCGTCGTTGGTGGCGGCCACGCAGGTACAGAGGCGGCGATGGCCGCGGCTCGAATGGGCCAAAAAACGCTTTTATTGACACACAATGTGGATACATTGGGTGCGATGAGTTGCAATCCCGCGATTGGGGGTATCGGCAAAGGTCATCTGGTCAAAGAAGTCGATGCTTTGGGCGGCTTGATGGCTCGCGCGATTGATAAAGGCGGTATTCAATTTCGGATTTTGAATTCATCGAAAGGTCCCGCTGTGCGAGCAACTCGTGCTCAAGCGGATCGTATTTTGTACAAAGCTGCGGTTCGTGAGGCCTTAGAAAACCAAGATAATCTTTATATTTTTCAGCAGGCCTGTGAAGATTTGATTGTTGAAAACCATCGCGTAACAGGAGTGGTGACTCAATCAGGCTTGCGATTTATGGCGCCGGCGGTGGTGTTGACGGTCGGTACTTTCTTGGGCGGTCGCATTCATATTGGTTTGGAGAATTATTCAGCAGGTCGTGCAGGCGATCCGCCTTCCATTGGTTTGGCGAATCGTTTGCGCGATTTGGATTTGCCTGTCGATCGTTTAAAAACGGGCACACCTCCGCGTATTGACCGACGTACAGTGGACTTTTCGGTG
>JAAZVR010000029.1 GCA_018623305.1 Thiotrichales bacterium
ACTGATGTTACGCACTTTGCAGAATTTTGAGTTCGTTATAAGCGAGCCGATTTGCTTTGGCGAGTAGTTTCATCCTTAATGCAAAGTGGTTGGTTTTGTGTTTCAGCTTCAAGCATTCGAGCTTGAATACCGCGTAAATTGACATAAACACATGGTTACTCTGCGTCCTAACACGGCGTGTGGGGGATTTGGCCAACCCTGCATTCGACTTTAAAGATTTGTGAAAGACTTCAACTTCCCATCGTTTTTGATAGGTCGTTTTGATCGTGTCTCCATCGCACGACAGATCACTGCATACCAAATGTAATTTCCCTATGCTGCCATTTTTGTTTGTAAAAACTTGTTGAGTCAAAAGGACTTCCTCTGAATAGCCTTTTAACCAACCCGACACAGGTTCCTTCTCCGATAAATCCAGTGAATCAATTCGTACAAATCGACCTTGTTTTTTATCTGCTTCACTCAACGCCACCAAACGATTACTTTTGAGTGCGGCAATAAAATGCTTCTTCTTTTTTCGAATAAATTCAAAATTCTCTTTGGCTGAAAACCAGCTATCCATCAGCACATAACGAAATTTGAGCGCATTGGAGACACACGTTTTGATCATCTCACGCATCATCGTATTTTTCGTCTTGTCATTCAAACGCTTCTCTTTGCGCGTTTGAATGTCACAGTATACATAGGGCTTTTTCACCAGCTCAAAAGCGACTGGAACCGAAATGCCATGACTATGGTAAAGTCCATTCAATAAATTCATGCCTTTGACCATTCGTCCTTTGACATGATCAAAATGCCAGCAGACGAGCGCATTTTCATCCGTCCAAGCCTTTTCTTGAATCGTATCATCGAAGATTAATACGCCATCCTCCTGTTCAATTTGACGAACAGTGGATTTGACCTTTAACCACAATTCTTTTGAATCAAATGTGTGGGACGATAAAAGCCGTGTGATCTTATCGTGGCTGACTTCCCCATCAAGCATCGTCGAAAGCCCCGTTGCCGTAGCTGCACCAAAGTTGCTCATTAAAAAATCTGAGTAGAGTTCTAATTCAATATCTTTCATTGCTTCAGAATACCAGATTGCACTCCTGGGTGCGTAACATCAGCTATTAATTTATCTCTTACTCGTGTAAAGCACTCTAATTATGATGCGCTTGAGGTTTCAGGCCATGGAAAAGTGCGTAAAGGACCGGTACGGCAATCAATGTCAAGACCGTGGCAAAGGCAAGACCGCCCATAATGGTGACAGCCATGCCGGCAAAAAAGGCATCAAACAACAAAGGTGCCATCCCAAGTATGGTGGTGATGGCTGCCAGTGAAACCGGACGTAAACGGCTGATGCTGGCATCAATCAAGGCTTGATAATGATCGCCTTGTTCATGGTTTTGCAACTCAATTTCCTCAAGCAAGACAATCGCGTTTTTAATGAGCATTCCAAACAGGCTCAAGAATCCAAGCAATGACATAAAACCAAATGGTGTGCCTGTACCGAGTAGTCCAATGACGACACCTGTGACCGCCATAGGGACTACGAGCCAGATAATCAAGGGTTCACGAATCGTGCCGAACAGCAAGACACTGATAATAAACATCACTAAAAAGCCAAGTGGCAATCCCTGACCCAGTGCCTGTTGTGCCTCAACCGTGGATTCATATTCGCCTCCCCATTCCAAGCGGTAACCGGCCGGTAAATCTATGGCTTCGATTTGTGCTTGGATGCGTTGGCGGGCTTCATCGGCAGTTTCACCGATGGCCGGTTCACCTAAAACCGAGATTGTTCTGATCCTGTCGCGACGGTGAATTAAGGATTCTTCTGCGTCAACATCGGTCGTGCTAATGAGTTGGGTGAGTGGCACATAGGCATGGTTGTATTGACTCCAAACTTGAGCGTTGGTGATTTTATCCGCTTCACTGAGCGGTTCGGCGTAATTCGCTCTCAATACAATCGGATAGCGGTTTTCACGCACCTGAAGGGTGCCAACCGGCAAACCTTCGGTGGCATATTGAATCGCATCTGAAAAATCGGCGCGGGTAATTCCAGCCACACCCGCGTTGTATTCATCAAATACCGGGGTGAATGTGGTCATTCGATCCCGCCAGTTATGACGAATATCCAGGATTTTCCCGTCATTATGGAAAATGGTTTCCGCTTTTGCCGCCAGTTCTCGTAATACTTTGGTATCTGATCCTAAAAATCTCGCTTCGATTTTAGCTCCGGTTGGCGGACCAAAAATAATCCGGTTGCTATAGATATCTGCTGCGGGATCTTGTGTGGCAAGCTCTGCTTTAAGCTTGGCGGCAAGCTCGTCAATGATTTCAGTGGTTTCGGTTTCCACCATAAAAAACGCATAACTTTCATTGGGTGATTCACTGTTAAAAGTCAAGGTATAACGCTCAGCTCCGCGACCAATAAAACTGGTGACTTTACTGACCTCAGTATGCTCAAGAATGGTTTTTTCCGCCTGTTTGACAAAATCGGTGGTGGTGTTGATGTCACGTGCTTGAGGTCCCCAATAGTGAATATAAAAAATCGGTGTATTGGACGGCGGGAAAAAGCTCTGTTTGACCATGCCAAAGCCCATATAGGAAACGACTGTAATGACCAACAGTCCGGCAGCGGTCAGCCACTTAAAGCGGATCGCCAGAACCAGGAATTTCTTATAGGCCTGATAAGTGCCTGCCTGATAGCTGTCCTGATTCATAGTGTCGGCTTGTTTCAAAAAGTAATGACCGAACAGCGGGGCGAGGGTAATTGCCAGAATCCAACTCAGTAGCAGGGTAATCAGAATGACAGCAAACAGGGAAAACAGAAATTCACCGGTCGAGTTTTCGGAGAGGCCGATTCCTGAAAAAGCGGCAATCCCAATGACGGTTGCGCCTAACAATGGCCACTTGGTACGTTTGACAATATAGCTGGCAGATTCGAGTGAATTGTGGCCCTGCTGCATTCGAATCATCATGCCTTCGGCCACAACAATCGCGTTATCCACCAGCATTCCCATGGCAATCACCATGGCACCCAGTGACACTCGCTCCATTTTAATATCCAGCAGCCACATAAAGAGTATGCCGCCAATTACCGTGATAATCAGAATACTAGAGACCACGATTCCCGGACGCACTCCCATAAACAGGAAAAGTGTGAGTGAAACGGTTCCGACTGCCAATGCCAGATTCAGCAAGAAATCATTAATGGATTCGTCGACAATGGTTCCCTGATCGTAGATCGGCGTAATTTCGATACCGGCCGGTAATTGTTCCAACATTTTCTCAATCATCCAGCGTATCTGGGTGGCGACCTTGACGACATTACGACTGGTATTGACAGAAATCCCAATGGTTGCCGCTTCCTGACCATTAAAACGCACTCGATAGTCAGGGTATTGGGTCTCCTGAAGACTAATATTGGCAAAATCTTCAAGCTTGAGTTGCGCCGTTTGTCCGGGAATCGGCAGGGTCAGGTCTTTTAGCGCATCCACTGGATGATCGCTTGGTTCAACCGGAATTCGGATTTTTTGGCCATCAACCGTAATGCGAGAATCCGAAAAAGGGCGGGTGCCAATGCTAATGGCTTGCTTGATTTCAGGAAAGGAAAGCCCAAGACTGTAGAGTTTAACTGGATCAACCTCGGCGACGACTTCCTGATCAAGAATGCCCTCAACTTTGACTTTTGCCACGCCATCGACACTGAGCAGTTCCCGGCGGATATTTTTTGCGTATTCGCGCAGCTCTTCGGTGCTATAACCCTCAGCCGTCAGTGCGAAATAAAGACCATAAACATCGCCGAAATCATCAATCACTGCAGGCGGATAGCTGCCATTAGGCAAACCGTTTTCAGCGTCACGAATCTTCTTGCGCAGTTCATCCCAGATTTGAGTCAGTTGATCACCCTTAAAGCGTTCTTGCACCTCAACGGTAATTTCAGACTGGCCCGGACGGGAAACCGAGGTGACTCGCTTGAGTTGTGACATCTGCTGAATCACGGTTTCCAGATATTCGGTGACCTCCTGTTCCACCTGAATGGCATTGGCTCCGGGATAGTGAGTGATGACCTTGACCTGTTTAATGGTAAAGTCGGGGTCTTCCAGCTGACCGATGGAGTTTAAGCCCAAAATTCCGCCGACCACCAATAGCAAAACCACCAGCCAGGTATTGACCGGTTTTTGAATGGAGGCTTTTGCAATATCAAATCGCATTACAAACCTCCATTAAACGGTTTGAGTTTCTGATTGGCTCGAATTTTTGACGCGCCGGCTGCGATAATCTGATCTCCACTATTTAAACCGGAAGTCACAGAAATCTGGTTCTGATCAATCTCTCCAAGTGTTACCTGTCGGCGTTGTGCGTTCTGAGTGTCCGGTTGATAGACCCATACAAACGGCTGGTTCTGTTCATCTGTGACGATTGCACTGAGCGGAACTCTATATTGCTGTCCGGATGAACTGGACAAGGTAATTGCGATGGAGGCGTGAGAGCCGAGGTTGATTTGAGTCTCTTTTGGATAAGGCATACTGAAATAGATGCGATAGGTTTGTGTGATCGGGTGAGTTTTCGCCTCATTCTCCGCATAATTCACTTTAAACTGTGTTTGCTCGGCATTTTTAAGTGTCGCTTTTGCAGAGATTATCTCTTCGCTGCGGATTTTATTGATCAGACGTTCGGAAACATCAAACGCAAAATAGACTTTAGAGGTATCAAGTATTTCGGCAATGGGTGTTCCTCTGGAAACATAGGTGTTTTCTTCCAGCAGCCTTTTGGCCACCTTGCCGTCAAAAGGGGCGTACAGATGGCTGTCATTCAGATTGTCTTTACTGACATCGTAATCGACCTGGGCAAGATCCCGATTGGTTTCCGCACGGCTGACATTCTGTTTTGAGGCATAACCCTGTTTATCGACTGCCTGAATGCGTTTAAGTTCCAAATTGGCTTCTTGGAGGTTCAACTTGCTTTGTTGCAGGCGGCGTTCAAAGGTATCTTGTTTTAAACTTGCCAGCCGTTCTCCCTTTTTGAAAGCCTGTCCTTCAGGCAGATTCAGTTTTTCAATTTTGCCATCGACTTCGAAACTCAAATTTACTTTACGATAAGCTTCGATTTTGGCGGGGAAAAAATAGGTCTGGGTTGTTCCTGCCTGACGGACTTCAAACAGTTTGACCGGTTTAGAGATTTTAGTTTCCGATGACTGTGATTGAGATTTGCTTTGGTCACACGAAGATAGTGTCAGGATTGAGGAAATGACCAGAATTGTTTGGAATGAGAATTTTGAAAAGTGCCTGGTAAAGAGTGAAGTCATGGTTGGAGTCTCTAAAATTTTCAATAATAAGGATTTTAACGGTTTATCGTTTTTTGTAAAGATGGTAGTATGGTTTTTCACTTATCAATATTTAGGAAATGGTTAATGAAACGTAAAGCGTCTTTGATGGTAGCGGCATTGTTTGTGTTTTTTGCGTCTGGCAAAACGGTCTCTGCGAGTGCGACAGGGTTAAGTGAATTGCTGCAACAGGCGCAAAAGCATGATGCTCGACTGGCACAGGCCGAAAATCAGCTACAGTCGATTGCGCAAAACCGTAAAATTGTCGAGTCGGCTCTCAATCCCTATCTGAATTCATCCGCCTCTGGCGTTATACAGCGCAACAGTGAGGCGCTTTATGATCTGAATAAGCTCAGCGCGGGTATCGAGTTATCAAAATCACTCTATAATCGTCGTGTTTATTCACAGCTTGATCAGACCGATAAACAGATTCTGCAGGCGCAGCTCAATTATCAATACAGCCATCAGCAATTATTATTGCGACTGTCTCAGGCTTATTTTGCCACCTTGACGGCCTATAGTGATTTGAACTTGATTCAGGCCAAAGAAGAAGCGGATTTGTCACAGTATCAACGAATCAAAAGTTCGGCTGATGCGGGTTTGCTCAGTAAGGTTGATCTATTGGAAGCCAAAGCGAATCTGGATGCGACTCAGGCGGATAAAATTGCTTTTGAAAATGCCCTGAAAAATGCCATCGAAGAGTTGGAAAAAATCGTCGGCGGAAAAGTGAATAAGGTTCTGGCTCATGATTCTGAGCAATTGCATATACCGGCTCAAAATACTAATCGATTGGCGCAAGAGAGTGTTTTAAATGGTGTGATCGATAATTTACAGGTACAGATGGCAAACCTTTCCCTGTCGATTGCGCAGGATGAGGTCAAGGTTCGCTCTCAGGCGAATGATCCGGTGATTAATGTGTTTGCCGGTTATGAAGTTTCTGAGTTTTCCAATTATGACCAAATGCTGGCCATTCAATACCGTGATCGCCAAAATGTGAGTATCGGTTTGAATGCTTCCATGCCGCTTTATGACGGTGGTTTGAATAAGGCGCAGGTATCTCAGGCGCGTTTTGATGTGAAAACCGCAACGGAAAAGCTCAGACAAACCCGTGAAGATATTGATGTTGCCATCCGTCAGGCAATGAGAAATATCGAGAAAAGCCAGGCGCAGGTTCGAGCTTTCAGACAACTTCTGACTTCATCCGAGGCATTTCTGGAAGCGACCGAAGTATCGTATAATTCCGGGCTTCGAAATCTTGTGGATTTATTGAATGCGAGAACCGCCAGGATCTCTGCACAGAGAAATCTGATTGCTGCAAACTATGCTTTAGTGATGGACAATATTCATCTCAAAGCCCTGTTGAATCAATTATCCATAGAGGATTTTATTGAACTTGACGCTCATTTAGCTCAAGAAATCAGTTTAAAATAACAAGAATAATCAATGTCTTATGGCTATAAACGATACCCAGAAACAAATTATCGAAACCGCACTCGACTGTTTTATGAAGTACGGTTTCAGCAAAACCAGTATGTCTATGATCGGTGAATATTCCGGTTTTTCACGGGTCACCGTTCACAAATACTTTAAAAACAAATCGCTTCTTTTTAGAAGTGTTGTCGATGGTTGCCTTAAAGAAACGGTCGAAGAGGCTCAAAGTAAGACCGAAAGAGTCAATCCGGATCATCCGTGGCAAATGATTGAAGAGTATCTGATCGCGATCGGTCGAACAGTGTTTGACAATGTGGATGATGACAGGGTGCTTAAGGACTTGCACGATACTTTGTATGAAATTGCGGAGGATATTGTCGAGGAAAAAAAGCGGGTGACAGTCGATTTTATTCGCCATCAACTAGATCGTGGTATTGAACATGGCTTAATTGATTTACAGGCGGTAAAAATGGATTCCGAACAGTTGGCCTATCTGGTGGATTACGGTTTTTCAGGGATTATGCGTAATGCGCCCGTTAAAGAAATCAAAAACCAACTGCATAACTTTATTCGTATTTATCGTAAGGCTACCGAAAAAAGTCAAAGGTAAACGCAATACTGTTTATTTAAACACCGTCATTACGGTACTGAAACAAGTAACCTCACCCTGATCCTGAAATAAATAACGTCATCCTGAATTTATTTCAGGATGACGTTATTTGATCGTGGCCTAAAAAGCAAAATTAAGGGTAATAGAACCGAACCCATCAGTCGATTTTTGTGTGGTGAACTGTTTCGTTCGAAACACATGAGTGTAGCCAAGTCGAAAATCTTGCCAGTCAAATACCACTCCCAATTGAATATCGGCAACAAATGGTTTTTTATCGACACTTCGACTATCTCTAAAAGTATTGCCATCAAGAAAAATATTTCTGGCAACGGCTTGGCCTTCAAAACCTAAAAATGCATACCAATTTGTCTGTTTTGAAGAAGGGTTAAAATCCGTCCCATTTGGCATACTGGGTTGAACTCGTGGCGGCCCAAAATCATTCGGAAGATTTTTACCAAAACGAAGGGTTGCTCCAAGGCTGGCGTTGGTATGAATGTTACCGATAGATGCAGCCGTGTATGGCGAAATATCCAATTCATATTGATTCAGATTAAAAGACTGTACTCCTCGCCAGATGTGCTTGTGCGTCAAAATAAAGCCTAATTCATTGTGCAGTTGGGTATCCCAACCTTTCGGGTCATCGGAATTGATTAATTCATGAATCAATTTTTGCGTGTCTTCCGCCATCGCAGCGGGTCCTACTACTCCAAGCGAAAAGGTCATGATGTCTAGTTGATTGTTTTTTTCAGAAGCGATTCCCAAAGTGGCGTAAAGCCAACCGGCATAGGGGTGATCATCTTCGGGAGGGTTTTTGAGTTTAATGTCGTCGGGGGTGAACATGCTTTGACCGAATGCATAGCCGTGACGCAGCTTTCCGTCTTCGGGAAACCATGGGATGAAGCTGGCGGCTTTAGTGGCCCAATCGGGGGTTTCAGTGGCGTCATCTGGAATCCAGATAAATTTTATGCCATTGGTATAATTTCGGTCATTGCCAGCAAAAAAATCATTTTCAAAGACAAAACTTAACCGACCGGTAGAGTCTGTATTCTCAGCCAATGCCGGCAGAGAAAAGACAGCCAAGGCGGTAAACAGAAAATGGAACGCAAAGCTTTTGGAAGTGTTTAACAATTTCATAGACTTGATAGGGGTCGTTCAATTAAAAAGCGGTATAACCCAGTTTCGTCGCCTGACTGGGTGATACGCCAAAGTAGCGTTTAAATTCTCGGCTAAACTGGGTTTGACTCTCATAGCCTACCCGTTCCGCTGCGGTGACTGCACGCATTTTTTCATGCACAATATATTGGCGGGCTTTATTTAACCGAATTTTTTTGGTGTATTGAATAGGTGTGTCGTTAAAGGCTTCTTTAAACGCGCGATGAAAAGCCGTAACACTCATTCCAGCTTTTTGTGCCATTTCGTCAACGCTGACTTTTTCATGTAGTCGGTCATGAATCAATTCGATCACTTTGGATACTCGGGAGAAGGCACTGCCTTGTTCGCACAATTGACGCAATACATAGCCATGTTCGCCTTGTAGAATTCTGAAATAGAGCTCATCAAGCAGCGCATCGCCAAGCATTTCAATTTCAACCGGATTAATCAAAGCCTTTAGTAAACGTTGATGAATATCTTCGATCACCTCAGGTTTTTGAGCCGCTATCACGCTAAAAGGAATGGGTTTAGTGTTGGCGGCAGGTGAACCGAGCTGTTGCAGCTTACTGACAATCCGATGCAAACGGCTCATATTGAGTTCTACAAAAACACCCAACATTTGACCCTCATAGACAAAACTTTCGCACTCAATGGGTTGTGGAGAGGTCACTATCAGATATTGTTCTGGACCATTTTCAAATTGAATGCCGCCGATATTGCCGGTTTTGCGACCGGAACCGATAAAAATAATGCCGCGGTTATAAAGCATCGGCATGACTTCTTCGTAATTGGAAATCCGAAAAAGTTTCACCTCGTCCAGATGAGTGTCCGCGTAGCCTTGCCGTTGACAAAGTTCGTGTTGGTGACACAGTTGTTGTAATAATTCAGACATGGATAATGTGCTCCTAAAAAAACTGGACGCCTTTGAAGGGCGTCCAAAATGTGACAGTAAAGTCGAGCAATGAATCTTTTGATTGTTTTTTATAGAGAGGTTTGCATGAGCTTGCTTATACAAAGTACTCTTATAACTGATGTTACGCACTTTGCAGAATTTTGAGTTCGTTATAAGCGAGCCGATTTGCTTTGGCGAGTAGTTTCATCCTTAATGCAAAGTGGTTGGTTTTGTGTTTCAGCTTCAAGCATTCGAGCTTGAATACCGCGTAAATTGACATAAAC
>JAAZVR010000153.1 GCA_018623305.1 Thiotrichales bacterium
AGGCCTGTATCGACACTTGGATTTGTATGATGGCGTGAGATATCGAGAAGACGTTCAATCCGAAGAAACAGAATTAATGCGGTTTGAGTCTTTAAGCGTCCGGCTTGTGAATCAAAATGCTCAGCAAGCTCAATCGGCACAAGGACGATTGGGTTTGGCGAAATTTCAGCCGAGTGAGGCCTTGATCTCGAGAACAGATTTAAAAGCGCAGGCCGAATGGGTTTGGCGCTTGGCTTTGCCTATGAGTGTGTTGGTTTTGGCTTTGATCGCGGTGTTTATGGTGCCAGGCAATCCACGCACAGGAGCGATGGGTTTTATTCCTGTGGTGATTTTGATTTTCCTTATTTATATGCAAGGCTTAAATACACTCAAAGGTGTCGCAATCAAAGGTGATCTGGGACATCCTGCATCCGTGTTTGCGGTGCATTTAGTCGCTTTGGCTGTCGTTGCTTGGCTGGCGTATCGCTCCAATCATAAGGTGGGTGTGTGATGAATCGCTTGGATCGTTATTTCTTCCGAGAATTGATGCGAAGCACGGCGATGGTGTTAATGGCATTTGCCGCTTTGTATGTTCTGCTGACGGTTTTGGATGAACAAAGTGATTTGCGTTATGGAAACCAATGGGGCACGGTGGCGATGGTTGTGGCGTATACGCTTCCCACAAAGCTCTATGAGATTGCACCCATTATTTTATTGATTGCTTGGATGTTAGCGATTGGCGGGCTATCGGCGAGAAGTGAACTCACAGCCATGTTTGCGTCCGGTATTTCTCTCGGCTCAATGATGCTCTCTATGAGCAAAACTTTATTCATCAGTTTGGCCTTTTTTATGGCTATGGGCGAGTGGTTGGGACCAGTAGCTAATACTCAGGCTCAAAATCTTAAAAACCAAGCGCTTGGTGTCAAAGTGATGGATGATGGGCAAGGCCTGTGGATGAAGTCAGATGATACCTTCTTGTTGGTGGATAAAGCTTTTGCGGATGGTCGATTGGTCGGTGCTCAGTTATTTATTGAAAATGATGGGCAGCTTGAACGGATGATCGAAGCCGAGACGCTGATGTATGAAAACAATCAATGGATTGCCTCACAAGCGTATGAAAAACAGTATCAACTAGCACAATGGCCGAACGTTTATGTTGAACAGAAACGGTATGAAAATTCGCCTATTCAACTCGATCTTTCTCCAGGTTTGTTCAAAAGTGCTTTGAGTCAACCACAGGATATGAGTGTGTTGGAGCTGTGGGATTATGTGCAATTTATGCGTTCGAATGGTCTTTACCCTGGAATGTATGAATATGCCTTGTGGAAAAAATTTATGATGCCTTTGACGGTTATTGGTCTTTTGATTTGGGTTTTTCCCATGTTGTTGGGGTCAATGCGTCATGTAAGCGTTGGGCAAAAGGTCTTTGTCGGTGTATTGGTTGGCCTGGTCTTTTTCCTGCTAGACAAGATTGTCGTGAATCTCACTTTGGCATATCAAATACCTGCCTTGCTGGGAGTTATATTTTTGCCATTGCTTTTGTTGGGGTGGGCATGGCTACGATTTAAAAGGTTGAATTGAGTCAAATTAATCTTGTGTGTTTTTTGTATTGTTTTTGTATAGGTTGTGTATATAATTTATTGAAACAAAGCGATGATTCCGTCAAATGAATGCTGTATTCGTCACTTTTCCATATACAATATGCACACATGCGATGTAATGCGTATTACTTCTATTTCGAACCGGTGAATTCAAAGATAGAAAGATAGTTTTAAATTCACCAGTAATAAAAGAGAAGTATTATGAGTAACGGTACAGTTAAATGGTTTAATTCTGAAAAAGGTTACGGTTTCATTACACCTGCTGACGGTGGTAAAGATTTGTTCGTACACCATTCAGAAATCCAAGGTTCTGGTTTTAAAACTTTGGATGAAGGCCAAACAGTTTCATTTGAAGTTGGTGAAGGTCAAAAAGGTCCTTGTGCAACAAACGTTGTTGCTGAATAAGCCTTTACAGTCTTAACTGTGTAAAACGCCATGCTTTAAGTATGGCGTTTTTTGTTTTCGGCTTTTAATTTTTCTGAAGACAACTGGATAAAACCTCTTTCGCCCAAGTAAGTTCTTGGAAGGTTTCGTGATCGCCACCTTTGTCTGGGTGATGGATTTGTGCCAGTTTTCGATAGTTGCATTGAATGATTTGGCTTGTGAATTCACCTTTGATTTCGAGCAGATGACAGGCGCGATCAATGTCATTTTGAGCGTGCGTTGAAAGCGTTCCGAAGCTGTCCCAAAAATCATTTAGCAAATTTAAAAACATCGCCTTTTTGTGTCGAAATAAATTCATCGTAATTTAAATAATATTCGCGTAAGTTGCGTTCGCCTTGATCGAGTTTAAGGCCTTCAGGCATCACGTCTTGTTTCAAATGAATGTCTAAACAATAAATATTTAAATAGCCAATGCCTGCTTCAAGCCATTCATCCTGAAGACGATACAGAATATGAAACAACAAAAAGTGACTGCGAAACATTTCAAGCTCTTCCAGAGAAGGTGTGAATTGTTCGTAACCTGCCTCGACCAAATGTTTCATTAGTTGATGTTCGGTTAAGAAATCATGTGTGCTGAGCAGGCTATGAATTTGCTCAATCAGTTCGTTTG
>JAAZVR010000030.1 GCA_018623305.1 Thiotrichales bacterium
ATTCCAATCTAAGTTGGGCATTGAATTCTCAATGGGTCGATTTTCAGCACCGAGACACTAATCAAGTTCAAGGCAATCGAACCACGATTAATCCACATTTCACATGGCGTAATAGCAAGATATACGGACGCTCTCAGATTCAAACGGGCGCTTACCTGAACGATTACGATGTGACAACCGATACGGACACACAAAAAACAGTGTATTTCAATGCCCAACAAAGTTTGATTTTTGACCGCACTGTCGCCACGGAATCGGGTGATTGGCTGCAAACGCTCGAACCTAAAGCGACCTATATTTATGCCGACGCCCAAAATCAAAACACGTTGAATTTTGATTCAACCGCGGCATCGATCAGCTTATTAAGCCAACTGCATCAGCCTCGACTTTATACAGGTTTGGACACTTATCAATCGCAAAATCGAATCGCCATGACGCTTGAATCCAATTTATTCACCCCGGAAGGCAATCGCTTAATCAATCTCGGTATCGGTCGCAATGTACATATTGACGATGATTTGAATTACAGTGCAACACACACCCAACAACTCGAAGCGTGGCTGACGCAAGTTGCCATCGAATACGGTCCAACTCGATTCAACTATTTAAACCGTTGGGATGATCAACTTTCCGACATCCAATACCATGAAGCCAATCTATGGTTTAACGCCACTGAATCCAGCCAATATGCCCAGTTGCGTTGGACAAAAGACGAACAAACCCAGCAAGAAGAAATGAGCGGAGGCTTTGTTGCACCGATTGGCGACACAGGTTTTAAATTTGCGCATTATCGAACTTATGATATGGATAGCCAGCAACAAACGGAATCCCTCAGCAGTGTGGAATATGGCAGTTGCTGTTGGGCAATCAACGCCTACTATGAAGAACGTTGGCTGAACAATATCACTCAACGCACATTTAATATACAATTTACGCTTAAAGAATTGACCAGCCTAGGACAAGGTGGAGACGCACGATTGCGTGAACGCTTGACTGGATACACGAACTAAGGAACCCCATGAGAAAACCACTTTTAGCCTTATTTATTGCGGCTTACAGCTCAGTATCGCTGTCTGCTGAAGTGTTACTCAATCGCATCACTGCCGTTGTCAATGATGACGTTGTTTTACAAAGTGAACTCGATTTAGCGCAAGACCAAGCACGTGCGACATTGAGACAACAAGGCATCGACCCAAATCGTGTTCAAGGCCTCAGAGAGCAAGTATTGGATCAACTGATTGCAGACACACTTAAACAGCAACGTGCCGAACAAATTGGCATTCGTATTTCTGACCGTGAACTCAATGCCCAAATTAATTCCATTGCACAGCGCAACGGTTTGAACATGACCGACTTCCTAGCCGAAGTCTCTCGACAAAGCGGAATGTCGCCTCAAAAATATCGAGAAACATTGCGCAAGCAAATGACCGCAGAACGCTTGTTACAAGCGGATGTTATCGCAAAAATCGCGGTGACTGATGCGGAAATCGACGAAACCATTGCACGTTTAAATCTCCATGAAACAAAAGTTGAATATAACGTGTCTCATATTTTGGTTGCATTACCAGAAGCAGCGACACCTGAACAACATCAAGGCCTAAAAGGCAAAGCCGAAAAAGTCTTAAAGCAAGCCATTCAAGGTGCTGACTTTGCTCAATTAGCGGTGGAAAACTCAGATTCTTCGACGGCATTAAAAGGCGGAGAGTTGGGTTGGAAAACTCAAGATCAATTGCCCAACCTTTTTGCTGATGCGCTTAAGAACCTGAAATCAGGTGAGGTTTCTAGCTTGTTGCCTACACCGTCAGGTTTTCATATCCTGAAATTGAATGATAAGCGCAATGCTAACGTTCAACTGATTACAGAAACCTCTGCTCGACACATCCTGATCAAACCTGAAATCGGTGTATCGGATGCGGATCAGAAAGCCTTTGTTGAAAAATTACGTGAAGAAATTCTGGCAGGTGCTGACTTTGCAACATTAGCTAAAGAACACTCTGATGACCCAGGTTCAGCCATCAAAGGCGGTCAGCTGAGTTGGATGAAACCAGGTGAAACCGTTCCACCTTTTGAAGCCGCTATGAATGCTCTGAAACCAGGCGAATTAAGCCAACCCCTGCAAACACAATTTGGATGGCATTTGATTGAAGTTCTAGAGCGTCGGGAACAAGATGTATCAAACGATATGCTACGACAAAAAGCTCGCCAAGCGTTGTTGGAGCAAAAACTGGGCGAAGAACAAACATTGTGGTTAAGACGTCTACGTGATTCTGCGAATGTTGAGATGATTAACTGATGCTGGCCATTACATCGGGTGAACCCGCAGGGATTGGTCCTGAACTTATCGTAAAGCTGGCACAAAAAGAGCGCACTCAAGATTGGGTTGTACTGGCTGATATTGAGTTAATGTATCAACGCGCTGAACAACTTGGATTACCTTTACATATTCATGAGTACCAATTGGGCGAATCAATCACTCGAGATGCACAGGCTTTATCGGTGTTTCATTGCCCTTTGGCTGAGCCTTGCATCGCAGGTGAGCTCAACGTCGCCAATGCGCCCTATGTTTTGGATTTACTCAAAACTGCGCATGATTGGTGCATGAACGGTGATGCAGATGCGATTGTCACAGGCCCTATTCACAAAGGCGTGATTAATGAATCTGGATTGGTATTCAGTGGCCATACCGAATATTTCCAAGAACACGCAGGCGTTGATAAAGTCGTGATGATGTTGGCTACGCCGGGTTTACGTGTTGCGTTGGCAACTACGCATTTGCCTTTGCGCGATGTAGCAGATGCCATTACGCCTGAGTCTTTAGAGCAAGTCATGCGCATTTTGCACCATGATTTGGTCAAAGCCTTTGGTATTGAACAGCCTAAAGTACTCGTCACTGGCCTGAACCCTCATGCAGGTGAAGATGGACACATGGGCGATGAAGAAATTCGAGTGATTAATCCTGTGATTCAAACATTAAAAGCGGAAGGCATGCAATTTTCTGATGCCCTACCTGCCGATACCTTGTTTACCCCGTACTATTTGGAAAAAGCGGATGCCGTTTTAGCGATGTACCACGATCAAGGCCTCCCTGTTTTGAAACACAAAGGGTTCGGCAATGCTGTCAACATCACTTTAGGTTTACCATACATTCGCACCTCAGTCGATCATGGCACGGCGCTGAATTTAGCGGGTACAGGTGAAGCGAATACAGGCAGTTTTGAATACGCATTAACGGTTGCACAGGAGATGATTGATGCTGGTCGATAAATCCCACGCACCTCGAAAACGCTTTGGGCAAAATTTCCTTCACGATGCCAATATCATTGCAAAAATCGGTAAGAGCATTAACCCAAAAGACACCGACCACATGGTTGAAATTGGTCCAGGACAAGCGGCATTAACGGCTGAAGTGGCAGATCATGTTGGCAAAATGGAAGTCATTGAAATTGACCGCGATTTAGTGCCACGATTACTGGAACGTTTTTCCAATCATCACGACTTCACATTACATGAGTGTGACGCGTTGAAATTTGATTTTGCCTCGTTAAATATCGAGGGTCAGCCTTACCGATTAATTGGTAATCTACCCTACAACATTTCTTCGCCGCTGATTTTTCATATCTTAGAGTCAGGTGCTAACATCAGCGATATGACATTCATGTTGCAAAAAGAAGTGGTTGATCGCATGTGCGCGCCCCCAGGTTCAAAAACCTACGGTCGTTTGAGCGTGATGGTGCAATATTATTGTTCAGCGCATCGTTTATTCATTGTGCCACCTGGCGCCTTTTATCCACCACCTAAAGTGGACTCTGCGATTGTTCGACTGGAACCTCATGCAGAGCGTGCGTTGAGCAATAACGAAGAAGAAAAGGCCATGAGTGAACTCGTTGCTGCGGCCTTTTCTCAACGTCGAAAAACCATTCGCAATACGCTTAAAAAATGGTTGTCTGCTGATGAAATCGAGGCCTGCGGCATTGAGCCTTCTGAACGCGCTGAAGCCATTTCAGTCGCTGGATTTATTCGTCTGACTCAGGCTTATTTAGCAAAATGAAAACCATCGCTCTTGGAGATATTCATGGGAATTTAGAGGCATTAGAGCGATTGCTAAAAGCCTCTAATTATCACGAATCAGAGGACACACTGTGGTTTGTGGGTGATTTAATTAATCGTGGCCCCCAGTCGGTTGAATGTCTTAAATTCGTTCGAGATTTAGGCGATAAAGCCATTACCACATTGGGCAATCACGATCTCTCCTTGCTCGCTTTGGCGTATGGCAATGACACCTATGTGCGTGCTAAAGACGATTTCCCGAAGATTTTAAAAGCGCCTGGAGTAGCGGATTTGGTTGAGTGGCTACGTCACCAAAAACTGCTTCATCATGAGCATGGTTATACAATGGTGCATGCGGGAATTCATCCAAATTGGTCATTAAAAACCGCACAAAAGCGCGCGAAAAAAGTCGAAAAAATGTTACAAAGCGACAAAGCCGAAGAGTTCTTTCAGAACCACATGTTTGGCAATAACCCAACTCAATGGAGCAAAGACTTAACTCAATGGCAGAAACTTAGGTTCAGCACCAACGTATTCACTCGCATGCGATACTTAGATCAAGACGGATTGCTGGAATTTAAAACCAAATGCCCGCCCAATGAAGCGCCAGAATTGATTCCGTGGTACGAATCTTCTCATCGCAAAGAGCATATAAAAACTATTTTTGGTCATTGGGCTTCTTTAGCCAACGTAAACATTACCCAAAGAAGTATTTTTCATCTAGACAAAGGCTGTGCATGGGGCGGACGCTTATCCTCATTGGTCATTCATGATCCAAACCAAAAACCTGAAAATATCCAAGTTAATTGCTAAGGTAATATTTACCCAAAAAATAAAAATAAACTAACATAATATTTTTTTTAGGTTAGAATTGTTTTTGAATTAACCAAACTACAGGATATTTTCATGCAGTTAGACACAATTAAAGACCGTATTACATACGCTCGTAAACGTTGCAAATTTTCGCAAGCGAAATTAGCTAGCTTAATCGACGTTTCTCGTTCAGCCGTTGGTCAGTGGGAAGCTGGCTTATCTGTTCCTAGCACAGACAACCTTTCTCGAATCGCAATTGTCTTGAACGTTCGCTTCGAATGGTTAGCATTGAACCGTGGTGAAATGGAATACGAAAGCTCGAAAGAATCGCCTGGAATTCCAGAGTCAATGTCAGATGACGGCTTTATTCCTGCAGATTTGCGTGAATTGATTGAAATCTATCATTCATTGCCATCGGATGCACGCTCTAAAATGATTGAAGGCATCAAAGCCCTTTACCAATCTACACCGACATTAGAGATTAATTAAGCTATAATTCTGCCAATTTATAACTTTTTAGATTGACAGACATTATGCAACAGACAGACGACCTTCGAATTGTTGAGGTAAATGAAGTGGTTGCGCCGCAAACACTTCACGATGAGTACCCGATTACCGATTCGGCGGCAGAAACGATTTACAACGCTCGACAAGCGATTCACAATGTCTTGCACCGTCAAGATGATCGCTTGTTGGTTGTAGTCGGTCCTTGCTCTATTCACGATACAAAAGCGGCTCGTGAATACGCTCAGAAACTTAAAGCCATCAAACAAGAATTAGACCAAGATCTAATCATTGTGATGCGAATCTACTTTGAAAAACCTCGCACAACGGTAGGCTGGAAAGGCCTAATCAACGACCCTTATTTAGATGAATCATTCCAGATTAATGAAGGCCTTAAATTAGCTCGTCATTTACTGTTAGATGTTGCGGATATGGGTGTTCCAACAGCGACTGAATTCTTGGATCTCATCAGCCCGCAATATATTGCAGATTTGATTGCTTGGGGTGCAATTGGTGCTCGTACGACAGAAAGCCAAGGTCACCGTGAATTAGCTTCGGGACTTTCATGCCCTGTTGGTTTCAAAAACGGCACAGATGGTGGTTTTAAAATCGCAACTGACGCTATGATGTCGGCTTCGCGTCCTCACATTTTTATGTCTTTGACAAAAGAAGGCCGCTCTGCGATTTTTCAAACTACAGGCAACGAAGACTGCCACATCATTTTACGCGGTGGTAAAGCACCTAACTATGATGCCGTTCACGTACAAGAAGCCTGTGAGCAAATGGAAAAATCAGGCATGACGCCTAATTTGATGATCGACTGTTCTCATGCTAACAGCTTGAAACAACATGAACGTCAATTGATTGTGGCTGATGACATTGCTCAACAGATTTCAACTGGCGATAACCGCATTATGGGCGCGATGATTGAAAGCCATTTGGTTTCAGGTCGCCAAGATGTTGAAGACAAAAACAATCTTACTTACGGTCAAAGTATCACCGATGCGTGTATTGACTGGCAACAGACGGAAGGCGCCTTGAGAAAGTTGGCAGACGCTGTTCGCGCCCGCCGAGCGAAAAACGCTTAACCTATTAATGGCTTTTTCGATTTCTGTGCGACATTGTCGCGCAGATACACCGGCAGAGCTTGCTCTGCGGGTACGCCTTCACCTCGTTCAAGCGCTTCGAGCGTCAATGCTAAAACAGCACGTGCTTGCGGAAAATCATCGCCCGATGCTTTAACCGACAAATGCGAAACATTCGGCATTAAATCCGTCTCATACGCAGACCAACCATCACCGACTAAAACCCAATCACCTGATTCAGGTAACGCCCAATCAGACGGTTTTAAAACGTGTTCCTCACCTATGAGTTGATTTTGAGCATCAAACATGCCGCAATAAATTTCACCCATACGCGCATCGGTCGCAACCAGCGCCGCACCCTCAACAGAGGCGGCTAAAGCCTGTAATGACGACACAGGTACCACTGGACAATCCAACGCATACCCCATGCCTTGAGCAATGCCTGTCGCAATTCGAACACCTGTAAATGCACCTGGCCCTCGTCCAAAACCAATCGCATCCACATCCGACCGACTCAAACCCGCATCATCAAGCACCGCTTCTACCATCGGTAAAATCAAACTCGATTGCTGACGAGGGGCATGTTGGGAACGCTCATAAACGACACCGTTGACACTCAAAGCCGCAGAACAGGCTTCAGAAGAGGTTTCAATTGCAAGGATATTATTCATCTAACTTCTCAATAAAAGATTTCACTACGCCCCATTGACGCGTTGATGGCATTTTAGGCAAGCTGTTTAAAAAGGTTTTACCGTAGCCTTTTTCATATAAACGAGCATCACAAATCATCAAAACCCCGCGATCCGCAGCGTCACGAATCAAACGCCCCGCGCCCTGCTTCAATGCAATCACCGCTTCTGGAATTTGCACCAACACAAAAGGATTGTAACCTTGGGATTCTAAATACTGACTGCGCGCTTTCACAACAGGATCACCCGGTGATGCAAAAGGCAATTTATCAATTATAACGCAGACCAAAGCATCACCCCGAACATCCACGCCTTCCCAAAAACTCGACGTGCCTAGCAACACCCCATTACCCGATTTTTTAAACCGTTCAATCAAGGTATTTTTTGGCGCTTCGCCTTGCACAAACAACGGCATCTCCAAATGTTCACGTAAAACCGATTCAGCCAACTGCAAGGCCTTATGACTGGTGAACAACAAAAAAGCACGCCCCTGAGTGGCCTGCAAAACAGGCCATGCTTGACGCAAAATTTTTAACGTATATTCAGGGTCACTGGTATGCGGCAAATTTGCGGGAACATACAACTGAGCATTGTTCTGATAATCAAATGGGCTGTTCCACGCTTCCAAATGATCAGGTTCCAAACCTAAACGATTATTAAAAAATTCATATTCACCATTCACCGCCAAAGTCGCCGAGGTAAATATCCAAGCACCGCCCAAGGCCTTTTGGTGACGGCTAAAACTTCCCGCCACTGAAAACGGCGTTAAGTGAAAGACAAAACTGCGACTGAAGACTTCCGCCCAATGAATGTGTTGCTCTAATGGCTTCACCGTCAACAACTCCCAAAGCGCAACCATGTCTTCAGCACGCTTCGCCACAGAGGCCAACTGTTTACCTCGAGGCGCCGCTTCTTTCAAAATCTCTTTAAATTGTTCCAACGCATCGGCGACCGTTTTTAAAGCCGATTCAACGGCATCGTCTTTGACCAAATCATCCCAAGCCAATTTTGATTCAACCTCGCGCCCCATCGCCAAACGCGCATCTTTGACCGCCTTTTCCACTAATTCCGCACGACGGTCAATATCGATCATATCCATCGCTTCATTAATGCGTTCCACTTTCGCATCTGAACACAGCTCAACAATTTGACGTGAAGACACGCTCTGCCCAAAGAAGGCCGTCGCGGCATCAGGCAGTTGGTGCGCCTCATCAAAAATAAATACATCCGCATCGGGTAATAATTCACCAAAGCCTTTATCGCGCACCGATAAATCGGCACAGAACAAATAATGATTCACCACGATAATATCGGCTTCTCGCGCACGCTCTCGAGCTTGCATACAAAAATCGTTTTCATCGGTTTCTTCATTTTGACGTGCCGTGACATGACGCCAAATTTCACTGTTTTCTGGAATGCTGGACAACTCAGCGATATCGCCCGTTTTTGTTCGCCCCGCCCATTCTCGGACTTCGGATAACTGATGTTGCAATTCATCGGATTGCAAAGCTCGGTTAAATTCCGCTTCTTTCAATCGATGTTTCGACAGATAATTTTCACGCCCTTTGAGCAAGGCGATTTTTACACCCAATTCAGACAATTTGATAATCAGCGGTAAATCTTTGTGGAATAACTGATCTTGCAGGTTTTTCGTGCCAGTTGAAATGATGACTTGCTTACCCGACAAAACCGCAGGCACCAAATACGCAAACGTTTTACCCGTACCTGTACCGGCTTCTGCCACCAAGGTTTGGTCGTTATCAATGCTTCGCTTCACCAATTGAGACAACTCAAATTGGGCGTCGCGTAATTGATAACCGGGCAATGCGCTCGGTAATACGCCACCTTCGGTAAACCAGTGATCTAAATCCATTTTATTCATTCAACAATCTCATTTCGTTCGTTCACACCGTAAGGTCTGGCAAGGTTCAAAGGCTCGGCGGGCAATTGACGCATCACATCCGCCCAAATCGGTAACGCCACTGAGGAGCCTGTATTTTTTGTCGCACCATTGTCATCACGCCCCGCCCAAACAACGCCCAAATAGCGCCCATCAAAACCTGCATACCAAGCGTCGCGTCCATCATTGGATGTGCCTGTTTTTCCTGCGCTGCGGTGAGATTTTGGTAAACGCCAACGTAATGAACGCGCCGTTCCAATTTGAGTCACTTTATGCAAAGCGTGTTTAATTAGATAGACGCGCGTTTCAGGCACCACCCGCTCAACGTCGATTTGCTTAGGCTGAACCACTTGACCTTGCGCATTGCGCACTTCGCGAATGGTATTTAACTGCGCATAAAACCCATCGGTCGCGAAGGTCTGATAAAAACGCGCCACATCCATCGGCGTCATCGCCACACTGCCCAACAAGCTCGACGGCTGATGTTCAAAACGCCCCTCATAACCGAGTTTACGGAGCATAGATTCGACATTTCTCAACCCAATATCCATACCCAATCGAATCGTCGCGCGGTTTTGAG
>JAAZVR010000031.1 GCA_018623305.1 Thiotrichales bacterium
CCTTGTTCTGGGAAATATTCGCCGCCATGAGCCGTTTTGCTTTTCTCTAGAAATGCATGGTATTCAGGGTGGTCTTTGATGACTTCGACCAACATTTGGCCAACAGGGTCTAACGGTTTATGGGCGCGGAAGGCCGCCCAAGTGTCAACATAGAACTGACGCAGTTGGTCACGATTTTGTGTGTAAAACATGGTTATTCCGTTTTGTCTTTAAATTCGCATTCATCGTAAATCACGCAACTTCCGCATTTCGGTTTGCGTGCGGTGCAGGTGTAACGACCGTGCAAAATCATTAGATGATGTGCATCAATTAAATGTTCTTTGGGCACGAATTTCAGCAATTTCTTTTCAACTTCTAAAACCGTTTTTCCAGGAGCCACTTTGGTGCGATTGGAAAAGCGGAAAATATGGGTGTCCACCGCCATGGTCGGTTGACCGAATGCGGTGTTTAAAACCACATTGGCGGTTTTACGTCCGACGCCTGGAAGTTTTTCTAGGTCTTTACGATTATCTGGCACAATCGAATCGTGTTCGTCCATCAAGATTTTACAGGTCTTAATGACGTTTTCGGCTTTTGAGTTATACAAGCCGATGGTTTTAATGTATTCCTTTAATCCATCCACACCAAGTTTGTAGATGGCTTCAGGGGTATTGGCCACAGGATAGAGTTTATCTGTGGCCTTATTCACGCCTTTATCGGTTGCCTGAGCTGAAAGAATAACGGCAATGAGTAACTCAAATGTGGAGGAATAATTGAGTTCGGTGACAGGCTCTTCAATATGTGCAGCGAGCTTATCGAATATGATTTGGCGTTTTTCTTTATTCATGCCTCAGCCTTGGCTTTTAATTCAACTGGAATGCTTGCTAACTTTGCTTTTTTACGAGCATTGATGATATTCATAACAGCCAACATCAAGCCCAAAGCTATGAAGGCTCCAGGTGGTAGCAGCGCAAGTAAGAACCCTGGCCATTCAGAAGGGTAGATATGCAATGTCCAAGTGCGTGCACTTTCGCCAAACAATAAGTGAATTTGGTCAAACAGAGTGCCTTGACCGATCAACTCTCGAATTGCACCTAAAACCACTAATACAAGGGCAAAACCAATGCCCACTGCGAATGCGTCTATCATGGCTTTATCAACAGTGTTTTTTGAGGCAAACGCATCCGCTCGAGCCAAAATAGCGCAGTTCGTCACAATCAATGGAATGAAAATGCCTAAAACTTTGTATAAATCATGCAAATAAGCATTCATTAGAAGTTCAATCGCTGTGACCGCAGAGGCGATGATGCTGATGAATACAGGAATGCGGATTTCTGAGGGAACATAATCACGAATCAATGAAACTAGAATATTGGAGGTTAATAAAACCGCGAGGGTTGCAATTCCCAGTCCCAATCCATTAGTTAAGTTATTAGTGACGGCAAGGAGAGGACATAATCCAAGCAAGGCCACTAATGCTTGGTTATTCGTCCATAGCCCGTCTGTAATGATTTTTTTATACGCGTCCATTTTAACTCCTAATTCATCGGGCTTTCTTGGCCCAAGCTGTCTTGAGTAAATAGTGCATTTTTATGTGTTTTATAAAAATCTAAAGTGCGTTTAACCGCTTTAACAATCGCCCTCGGAGTGATCGTAGCACCTGTAAATTGGTCAAATTGCCCACCGTCTTTTTTAACTGCCCACTCTTTGACGCTAAGATTGGCTAAAGATGTATTGTTGAAGCTCAAAATCCAATTATGTTTCTCGATTTCAATTTTGTCACCTAAGCCGGGCGTTTCTTTATGTGAAAGCACTCTAACACCGGTAATTTCGCCATTGGCTTTGATGCCGATGATGAGTTGAATATTGCCCGAATAGCCCTCATGAGCCGTGGTTGTAAGCACCAATCCTGATGGTACATCATCTTTTCTTGCTCGGTAAATATACACGGGTTCATTATTTTGAAAGGCCTTAAAGTCAGTAATGCGAATCCAGTCTTTTTCAATGGCATTGTTGTAAAGGGATTTGGGCATCACTGTTGAGAGGTTTTCGAGCAAAGCCTCTTTTTCACGCTGAGCAATGTCTTTTTTTGTCAGTTCAAAAGTGCCACTGAGCAATAGTGTTCCTGCGACCGCGAAGGAGACTAAAATCAAAGCGCCTCTGAGTGTGTTTTTAACGATTGAATTCATTGTTTATGCCCATAAACACGAGGTCGGGTGTATTGATCAAGCAATGGAACCAGCATGTTCGCAAACAAAATTGCAAATGCAACAGCATCAGGGTAATTGCCCCATGTCCGAATGATGTAAATAATTAAACCAATGACAACACCAAAGATAATTTTCCCTTTTGCTGATGCCGCTGATGATACTGGGTCTGTCGCAATGAAAAACGCAGCCAGCATCGTAAAGCCCGAGAGCAAATGAAATGCCGCTGGGGTATATTGAGTTGGGTCAATCCAATAAAAAACGGTACTAATGGCAGTGAGTGACAAGATAATCGATACAGGGATGTGCCATGAAATTAGGCGAGCGTAGAGCATCCAAAGTCCACCAACGAGAAATGCCAAATTGATGTAAGCCCAATGCAAATCAATTTCGATGGACAGTGGCGTACCTGAGCTCACCATTGTTTTTGCAACGTCAAGCGGGGTTGCCATACTAACAGCATCAACGGTTATTGAACCTGCCGCACCTGTGAAAATAAGTTGAGCCGTTTGTAAAAAACTTAAGTTGACCCATTCCGCCGGTTGAACCCATTTAGACATTTCAGCGGGGAATGAAATGAGCAAGACGGCATATCCCAACATTGCGGGATTAAAAGGGTTATAACCCAATCCGCCATAAAGATGTTTACCAAAACTTACCGCAAAAAATGTTGCAAAAACCCCAATCCACCATGGCGTTGTTGAAGGTAAACAAAACGCAATGGCAACGGCGGTAATCATAACGCTGTTGTCCAATAGAAACTCTTTAACCGGACGACCTCGCAATTTGAGCATTGCATACTCAGTTAACATTGCAGTGATTAAACACAACACTATTTGAATCACAATGCCCCAGCCAAACAACCATACGTAAACCATAATCGCAGGCAACGTAGCGAGTTGGAGTTTCATCATTATGTCGCGAACGCTTGCGCCACTATGGAAAAAAGGGGATGAATGCATCAGTCGTTATCCTTCTTTTGGGCTTTTGCTTTTGCCTTAGCTTTTGCTAAGGCCTTTGCCTTCGCAACAGCTGCTGCATTACCACTCGGTTTGTTTGATCTCGATTTTACCGGTGGGTTTGAATCTGCTGGTTGAGTTTCTTGCGCTTTGGCTTTCTCAATTTGAGCACGTGCACGAGCTTGAGCTCGAGCTTTTGCAGCTGCAGCATTGGCAGCAACTTTATCTTTGGCTTCATCTGATGTGTGTTGCTGTTTAACAGCAGCTTTTTTCTTCGCTAATCGTTCTTCGCGTGCCTTCTTCTCGGCTTCGACACGAGCAAGTTGTGCTTCATGTCGTTGTTTAGCAATTTCGGCTTTTTTCTTGGCGAGGTCATCCGCTTTGATTTCTGCCTTGGCATGTCGGTAGTATTGAACCAGAGGGATTTCACTCGGGCACACGTAAGCGCAACAGCCACACTCAATGCAGTCGAAGATAGCATGGTCTTTGGTCTTTTCTAAATCACCTTCTTTTGCATACCAATACATTTGCTGAGGCATTAATGACATTGGGCACGCATCGGCACAAGAGCCACATCTAATACAAGGCATGTGTGGCGTTTTCTTAATGGGTTTCTTAAGAAGAATGCAATTGGTTGTTTTAACGACCGGAACGTCTGAATTCGGCATTTCCACACCCATCATTGGGCCACCCATGATGACAGAGTAGTCAGTGTCACTCGGTGCTATTTGATTAATCAAATAATTAAACGGAGTGCCAATTAACGCTTCGAAATTTTGCCCTTCGTGAATGTTCTCCCCAGTGACGGTGACAACTCTAGAAGTCACAGGGCGATGTTCAATAAGTGCGTAGTGAGCCGCGCGAGCGGTAGCGATGTTAAACATCTGAAGTCCATAATCTGGTAGGTGTTTACCCGTTTCGACTTCAAAGCCGAATAGAATTTGAACTAGTTGTTTCTGACCACCCGTAGGGTAGATGGTTTCGATCACTCTAAGTTCTATATCGTTTTGATTTTCCAGTTTATGGGCCAATATACGAGCCGCTTCTGGTTTGTTGTCTTCGATTGCAAAAAGGATGCGTTGGGCATTGACGGCTTTCTGCAATAGACGTGCGCCTGAGATGACTTCATCAGTGAAATCGCGCATGGTTCTATCATCACACGTGATGAATGGTTCACACTCGGCACCGTTAATAATCAATGTTTCTACATTCTGAGCAAACTTGGTTTTGAGATAGGTTGGGTAGCCTGCGCCTCCCATACCAATAATGCCGGCGTCTTTTATTGCCGTAATGATTTCATCTGAAGTCAAATCATCATGGGAACGTGCTGGCTCTAATGACTCTACAGCCTTATCTTGTCCGTCAGTTTCAAGCACAATGGTTTGTGCATTCATGCCCGAAGGGTGAGGGAATGGATGCGAAGCGATTTCAATAATTTTTCCACTGGTGGGAGCATGGATTGCTGAAAAATCATCGTTCTGAGAATGAGCTAATCGCTGACCTTTTAGAACTGTCTGACCTATTTCAATATCGAGCGTCAAAGTTCCAGTGTAATTTGATTCAAGTGGAATATATAAACGATCTGGAATCCCCGCAAATTGAATTGGGTTTTGATTGGATAGAGATTTTCTTTGAGGTGGGTGAATACCGCCTGGAATCAATTTACGTAAGAAATTAAACACGTTTAATCTCCTTCTCCAAGTTTTCTGGTAAGTCCCAACGCCAGTTTTTCGAAGTTTCTGGCTGTTTAATCATATCAATACAGTCAACAGGGCATTCGGGAACACATAACTCGCATCCTGTACACTCATGCTCAATCACCGTATGCATCATTTTTGTGGCACCCAAGATAGCATCGACAGGGCAAGCTTTGATGCAACGTACGCAGCCAATGCATTCATCTTCACGAATAAATGCAACGGTTGGAGTAGGGTCCTGTTCTACAGACTCATCAAGAGCTAAAGGTTCTTTACCCAATAATTCCGCGAGGTTGAGCATGGTTTCTTCGCCACCTGGCGGACATAAATTAATCGCGGCTTCATCATTAGCCAATGCTTCAGCATAAGGTTTACAGCCGGCATAGCCACATTGGCCGCATTGCGTTTGTGGTAAAAGTTTGTCCACTTGGTCAACCAATGGATTGCCTTCAACCTTAAAACGAATGGCTGCGTAACCTAATAATGCACCAAATGCTAAAGCCAGTAATCCAATGACTAGAACAGATGAAATCAAACGAGACCTCCAAAGCCCATGAATGCAATTGACATAAAGCCTGCAGTAATTAGAGCAATAGCACTGCCTTTAAATGGAGTTGGAACATCGGAGGCATCAACTCGTTCTCGAATGGATGAAAAAACCACCAACACAAAGGTAAAACCAATCGCTGCACCAAAGCCAAACAAAGCGGACTCAATAAAAGAGTGTGCTTCTTGAACGTTCAATAGAGCAACACCCAATACCGCACAGTTGGTGGTAATCAGAGGGAGGTAAATGCCTAGAACTTGATAAAGCGTTGGACTGGTTTTGTGAATAGCCATTTCCGTGAAACCAACCACAGCGGCTATCGTCAAGATAAAACTGATGGTTCTGAGGTATTCAACATTGAAAGGGACCAGCAAGTAGGTATTGATCAAGTAACTTGCAACGGACGCCAGAGTAAGGACAAAAGTTGTCGCTAGACCCATACCCAGAGCGGTTTCTACTTTCCGAGAAACCCCCATAAAAGGACATAGGCCCAGGAATTTAACCAACACGAAATTATTGACTAAAACCGTGCTGACCAGAATTAATAAATACTCTGACATTGTCGATCGCTACTTAACACGCATGCCAGGCTGGGCGCCTTGGTGTGGTTCTAAAATCCACAAATCAGATCCGCCCGGGCCCGCTGCTAAAACCATACCTTCTGACAGACCAAAGCGCATCTTGCGAGGCTTCAGGTTTGCCACCATGACTGTCATTTTACCAATCAAATCTTCGGGTTCATAGGCAGACTTAATGCCTGCAAAAACATTTCGTGTACCGTCACCGATATCTAATGTGAGTTGAAGCAGTTTTTCAGCCTTTTCAACACGCTCTGCATTCACAATCTTAACCACACGCAAGTCAATTTTGGCAAAGTCATCAAACTCGATTTCATTGGCAATCGGTTCAATGGATGGTTTTTTCGGCGCAGTTGACTCTTTCAGAGCCTGTTCTTTTGCTAACTCTGTTTTGGTTTCTTCAAGCATAGCGTCAATTTTGTCTTGTTCGACACGCGTCATTAACGCTTTAAATTTGTTAATTTCATGGCCGACTGGCAATAGTGATTGTGTGTCATTCCAAGTCATTGCCTCAACATTTAAGAAGGCCTCACTGTTTTGAGCAAGTGTTGGCATGACTGGTTTCAAATAGGCAATCAAAAGGCGATACATTTGAATGCCTGTCGAAACGATCTGATGAAGCTCAGCATCCTTGCCTTCTTCTTTCGCGACAACCCAAGGCGCTTTTTCATCGATGTATTCGTTGGCAATATCGGCGAGTTGCATGATTTCACGAATCGCATGACCGTACTCTCGAGACTCGTAAAGGCCTGCAATGGTGTCTGATTTTTCAATAAACGGCGCGATGACATCGTTGTCAATTTCGCCCAGTTGATTGTCAAAACGTTTTTTAACAAAACCTGCACAACGGCTAGCAATGTTGACTGTTTTGCCTACAACATCTGAGTTTACACGAGACATAAAGTCATTAAGGTTGAGGTCGATGTCGTCAATTTTGCTGGTCAGTTTTGCAGCAAAGTAATAGCGCAAATATTCAGGATTTAAGTGCTGCAGGTATGTACGTGCTTTAATGAAAGTACCACGGGATTTAGACATTTTTTTACCGTCAACCGTTAAGAAACCATGCGCAAAAATAGCGGTTGGTGTACGGTAATCCGCAGCGCTTAACATGGCTGGCCAGAATAGTGAGTGGAAATACACAATATCTTTTCCGATAAAGTGATACATCTCGGTAGCGCTGTCCTTGTTCCACCAATCTTCAAAATTAAGACCGTTCTCAGCGCAGTATTTTTTAAAGCTCGCTAAATAACCAATCGGAGCATCAAGCCATACGTAGAAATATTTTTTGCCATCCGTATTCGGAATTTCAAAGCCAAAATAAGGCGCATCACGAGAGATGTCCCACATTTGTAGGCCTGATTCGAACCATTCATCCAGTTTGTTGGTGATTTCAGCTTGTAAATGACCGCTGTGAGTCCAATCTTTTAATTGTTCTGCAAATTGGGGCAAGTCAAAGAAATAATGCTCAGATTCTTTTTGAATAGGTGTGGCGCCTGAGATAGCCGATACAGGGTTTTTCAACTCAGTAGGATCATAGGTTGCACCACAAGCCTCACAGTTATCGCCGTATTGATCTTCAGCACCACATTTTGGACACGTGCCTTTGATAAAGCGGTCTGGTAAGAACATTTCTTTCTCTGGGTCATAGGCTTGTTCGATTGTTTTTGTTTTTATATAGCCCTTGTCAAACGCTCGGTTGTAGATCGTTGTCGCGCATTCACGGTTTTCTTCAGAGTGAGTACTGTGGTATTGGTCAAAGCCAATGTTGAAGTCAGCAAAATCAGCCTGGTGTTCAACCGCTGTTTTGCCAATTAGCTCCTCTGGGGTGATGCCTTCTTGTTGAGCACGCAACATAATCGGTGTTCCATGTGCATCATCTGCACAGACATAAACACATTCATGACCGCGCATTTTTTGGAAGCGTGACCAAATATCCGTCTGGATGTATTCGACCATGTGACCCAAATGAATTGAGCCATTCGCATACGGTAATGCGCTGGTAATCAGAATTTTGCGTGGCGTGGCTGACATATTAACCCTTTGTTGATCCCAATTTTGAATAGCCCCACATTATAATGTCTCAGTAATTAAAAGACTATGATGGTGCGAATAAATGGGGTTTTTCGATAAGTTGTTGGGTTCCAACAGTCAATTGACCGCTCGTAAAGTTCAAGAGGGGCTAAAACCATTGCCGAATGTGCAAAATATTATTGCAGTCGGATCAGGAAAAGGTGGGGTCGGTAAATCAACGACGTCCGTCAATTTGGCTCTGGCTCTTCAGGCTCAAGGTTTGCGAGTTGGTATTTTAGATGCGGACGTTTTCGGGCCAAGTATTCCAAAAATGTTGGGTGTCAGTGGTAAGCCTGAAACCAAAGACGGTAAATCAATGGAGCCGGTTAAAGCGATGGGGCTGCAGTTGATGTCTGTTGGGTTTTTGATTGAAGAGGATTCACCGATGATTTGGCGAGGTCCTATTGTGACTCAAACCTTGATGCAGCTGTTGACTGAAACCAACTGGGTTAATTTAGATGTGTTGATTGTCGATTTACCACCGGGCACGGGTGATACACAGTTAACGATGGCTCAAAAAATTCCTGTC
Source organism: Thiotrichales bacterium (assembly GCA_018623305.1). Classification (GTDB taxonomy): domain Bacteria; phylum Pseudomonadota; class Gammaproteobacteria; order JAAZVR01; family JAAZVR01; genus JAAZVR01. Next base: position 8,567 of record JAAZVR010000031.1, read on the forward strand.
GTCGGCGCGGTTGTGGTCACAACACCTCAGGATGTGGCATTGCTTGACGCTCGTAAGGGTTTGAAAATGTTCGAAAAGGTCAATATTCCAATTTTGGGTTTAGTGGAGAATATGAGTACGCACATCTGTTCTAATTGCGGTCATGAAGAAGCAATTTTTGGCGAAGGCGGTGCTCAAAAAATGTCGGACGATTATGGGGTGCCAATTTTGGGGCAATTGCCTTTGGAAATTAAGATTCGTATTCAAGCCGATGAGGGGCAACCCATTCTCAAGGCAGACCCTAAGCACCCTGTGAGCCATAAGTACTTGTCCATTGCACAAAATTTATTGGACAATTTGGAAAAACTACCAAAAGACTATTCGTCAAAATTTCCTGATATTCAGGTTAAGGAACTTTAAAAAATGAGCATTAAATCGGACAAATGGATTCGCCGAATGGCGAAAGAGCACGGCATGATTTCCCCTTTCGAGCACGGGCAAGTCAAATTGAATGAACAAGGTGAGCGTTTGGTATCTTACGGCACTTCAAGCTATGGTTACGATGTTCGCTGCTCAAATGAGTTTAAGATTTTTACCAACATTAATTCCGCTGTAGTTGATCCGAAAAATTTCGATGAAAACAGCTTTGTGGACGTTCAATCTGACGTGTGTATCATTCCTCCGAATTCATTTGCATTGGCTCGCACGGTTGAGTATTTCAAGATTCCTCGGGATACTTTAGTTGTGTGTTTAGGAAAATCGACGTATGCGCGTTGTGGCATCATCGTGAACGTAACGCCTCTAGAGCCTGAGTGGGAAGGTCATGTCACTCTTGAATTTTCAAATACAACGCCTTTGCCTGCAAAAATCTATGCAAATGAAGGGGTTGCGCAAATGCTTTTCTTCCAATCAGACGAAGTTTGTGATGTATCATACGGA
>JAAZVR010000154.1 GCA_018623305.1 Thiotrichales bacterium
AATTGGCGCCTAAGTTGTTGAAGGCCTTAGGGTGTGATGTGACTGAAATGTACTGTGAGATTGACGGCACTTTCCCAAATCATCATCCTGATCCGTCAAAGCCTGAAAATATGAAAGAATTGATTGAGGCAGTTAAAGACCAAGGTGCTGATTTAGGTTTGGCATTTGATGGTGATGGTGACCGTTTGGGCTTAATTGATAATGAAGGTGCGATGATCTACGCCGACCGTCAGTTGATGTTGTATGCTCAAGATGTCATCAGCCGTAATCCGGGGGCGGAGATTATTTATGATGTGAAATGTACATCTAAATTGGCAGATATCATTGAACAAGCGGGTGGTCAGCCAACAATGTGGCGTACAGGGCATTCATTTATTAAAGCGAAGTTAAAAGAAACGGGCGCGCTTTTAGCGGGTGAAATGTCAGGTCATACCTTCTTTAAAGAGCGTTGGTATGGGTTTGATGATGGTTTATACACAGCGGCGCGTTTGTTGGAAATCGTATCTAAGCGCGATGAAACCGTTGCAGATATTTTTAATGCTTTGCCCGATACGGTGAATACGCCCGAGTTAAACATTGAGTTTGCAGAAGGTGAGCATTACGCATTTATGGAAAAGGTCGTTGCTGCAGCGCAATTTGATGATGCAAAAGTGACAACTTTGGATGGTATTCGAGTGGACTTTGCTGAAGGTTGGGGCTTGATTCGAGCGTCCAATACCACGCCCGTTTTAGTGTTGCGATTTGATGCAGATAACCAGGCGGCTTTGGATGCGATTCAAGCACGTTTTAAAGAATTATTACAGTCGGTGGATGCGGATTTAGCATTGCCGTTTTAAGGAGAGAAAATGAGCTTAACAGCAGAAAAAGCATCCAATATTGCAGAAGTATTGGCTGAATCACTTCCGTATATCCAACGTTTTCAAGGAAAAACCATTGTTGTGAAATATGGCGGTAATGCGATGACAGAAGAGGCCCTAAAACAAGGGTTTGCACGCGATATCGTGTTGATGAAACTCGTGGGGATGAATCCTGTTGTTGTGCATGGTGGAGGCCCGCAGATTGGTCGTATGCTAGAGCAGGTGGGTAAGGAATCTGAATTCATTAATGGTATGCGCGTCACAGATAGCGAAACGATGGATATCGTGGAAATGGTTTTGGGCGGTTACGTCAATAAAGAAATCGTTAATTTGATTCACCAGCACGGCGGGAATTCAGTTGGATTGACGGGTAAAGATGGCAATTTAATTCGTGCAACCAAAATGCAAATGACACAGGATACTCCAGGATTGGATGCCCCAGAAATTATTGATATTGGTCACGTGGGTGAAGTGGAATCTGTTGATGTTTCTGTCGTAAACATGCTTATTCAGGGGGACTTTATCCCTGTTATCGCTCCAATTGGAGTCGGTAAAGACGGTCATTCTTATAATATCAATGCAGATTTGGTAGCCGGTAAAGTCGCTGAAGCGTTGAATGCTGAAAAATTGATGCTGTTGACGAATATTTCGGGTCTTTTGGATAAAGAAGGGAATCTGTTGACTGGGTTGAATTCAGAAAAAGTCGATGCGCTGATTAAAGATGGCACGATTTATGGTGGTATGTTACCTAAAATTCAGTGCGCTTTGGATGCGGTAGAAAATGGTGTGAAATCCTCTCATATCGTGGATGGCCGTGTTCCACATGCGGTGATGTTAGAAATCTTTACCGACGAAGGTGTGGGAACTCTAATTACAAACTCATAGTTTGGCACAGTAAGTGCTTTTGTTAATCCATAGCAAAAGCACTCTGTGAGGATTTAAGTAATGAGTACTGCATTGAAAACGAATTCACTGTTTTTTGAATTCAATCTAAAACTCCTATACGTCAATGTTTTGACGTCTGTCATTTTTATTGCGCTGAACTGGGGTGGTAACATTGTTCAAATCCTAGTTGAGCAATTGATTGTTGCCATTTTGATTCAGATTGCGGCTTATGTGTTACTGAAAAATGTCATTATCAAACCCCTTTCATTGATGCATGAAACGGCGGCTAACCTGGCTGAAGGCAATGGTGATGTCACACGACGTATGAATATGCAAGGCAATAACGAACTCACTCATGTTGCAGACTGTATCGACTCTTTTATGGGTAAAACACAGTCATTGATAAATAATGCCAAAGAGCATGCGATTGCGACAGAAGATGCGAGTCGTAAACTATCTTCTACAGCGGTTTACATGGAAGGCAGTTTTGACAGTCAAGCCGATATGACACGAGAGTCTAATTCCATGCTAGAGAAAATCGGTGTTCAGATTCACGAAGCTGAAGGCGCAGCCGTTAAAACTGTTCAAGATTTGAATAAGACGTCAGTTGCATTAGAAGATATGGTTAAAACTCTTGGCCAAATCTCTGAAGAAATGAATATGGCGGCTTCTCAGCAATCTTCAATGGCCTCTCGTTTGTCAGTTTTGAATGAAGAAACGGATAAAACCAAAGAAATTTTGAAAGTGATCAGTGATATTGCTGAGCAAACAAACCTATTGGCTTTGAATGCGGCGATTGAGGCTGCTCGAGCAGGTGAGCAGGGTCGAGGATTTGCAGATCGG
>JAAZVR010000032.1 GCA_018623305.1 Thiotrichales bacterium
AGAACTTTGTGCATTTCTTTCGCTGAAATGAATAAATCGTTGCCCTTGCCTTTACTGCCTTCAGGCTGAACAAAACCAAAACCATCAGGATGAGCAATAACCTTACCTTTAATCAAATCAAGCTTATTGATTGAGCCATACTGACCGCGACGATTTTTCACCAACTGACCATCGCGCAACATCGCTTTCAATCGACGACGTAAAGACTCCGTATCTCGTTCGCCTTTCACGCCTAAAGCAGAAGCCATTTCACGGAAAAACATCGTACCTTTGTTCTTATCGATCGTTTCTAAAATCAACTCTCGACTAGGAATTGGATGTTCATATTTCGCCGCTTCACGATCGGCATATTTATCTTTTTTAGCCATTATTTGCCTTAGATCCAAATGGATTAACCTGAACCATGGTTTCTTCACGATCTGGCCCTGTTGAAATAATTGCGACAGGCGTATTCAGTTGCTCTGCAATGAAATCCAAATAGTCTTTTGCATTCTGTGGCAATTCTTCGTATGTTTTCATGCCAAAGGTGTTTTCAGTCCAACCTGGCAATGTTTCGTAGATAGGTGTACATTTCTCAATTAAATCCGCACCTGCGGGTGGATAAGTATAGCGCTCGCCATCGATGTCATACGCAACACACACTTTAAGTTCTTCAAGACCATCCAAAACATCCAGTTTTGTCATACATAAACCTGTAACACTGTTAATTTGCATCGCACGGCGCAACAGAACCATATCCAACCAACCACAACGGCGCTGACGACCTGTAGTTGCACCGAACTCATGGCCTTTTACACCTAAGTGCTTACCAATTTGATCACCTGTGTCATTCGCAGCATCGTATAACAATTCAGTTGGGAACGGACCACCACCAACACGAGTTGTGTATGCTTTAGTAATACCCAAAACATAATCGATATCGCATGGGCCTACACCACTGCCGGCAGTTGCTCCACCTGAAGTCGTGTTTGAAGACGTCACATACGGATAAGTACCGTGGTCGATATCCAAAAGCGTACCCTGAGCACCTTCAAACAAGATACGATCGCCGTTTGCTTGGTAAGCTGCAATTTTTGAAGGCACATCCGCCAACATAGGGACTAAGCGCTCACCCAAAGCCGTCATTTTCTCAAGCACAGCTTCGTAGCTAACAGGCTCAACTTTGTAGTAATTCTCCAAAGCGAAGTTATGGAACTCCATCACTTCTTTTAATTTCTCAGCAAAGACTTCCATATTTTTCAAGTCACCTGCACGCAAACCGCGACGAGCGACTTTATCTTCGTATGCTGGACCGATACCACGACCTGTTGTACCAATTGCTGATTTACCGCGAGCAATCTCGCGCGCTTGGTCTAAAGCAACGTGATAATCCAAAATCAACGGACACGCATCTGAAATCTTCAATCGACTCATTACGTCTTCACCCGAGGCCTCCAGTTTATCAACCTCTTTAAACAAAGCTTCAGCCGACAAAACAACACCGTTACCAATCAAACACTCAACGTTGTCTCGCAAAATACCAGATGGGATCAAATGTAAAACTGTTTTCTCTCCACCAATAACGAGTGTGTGACCTGCATTGTGCCCACCTTGAAAGCGAACAACCGCTGACACATTTTCCGTCAGCAAATCAACAATTTTACCTTTACCTTCATCACCCCATTGGGTACCGATGACGACGATATTTTTGTTCATACTATTCCTTTAACGGGCTTTAACAACCCAATTACCATTCTCTTCAATTAATTCCGCTGTCACGTCTAACTCTGTCAGTGCTTCATCTGACATACCTAGGCCGTCTACAATAATTTTGCCTTCTTTGCGCAACTCTGCCACTGCACACTTCGCACCATTTGCCTGACTATTTCTGACCAAAATACGCTCAAGCGCTTGTTCTGCTGGCATAAAGCGAATCAGCGCTTTCATATCAAAACTAAAACCCGTCGCTGGGCATGCATTATCAAATGCAGTACCGATATTGTCATAGCGACCGCCTTTCAAAATCTCAGTCGAGCTCGCTGAATCAAACAAAGAGAACACCATACCTGTATGGTATTTGTGACCACGCAACTCAGCCAAATCAATGTGCCAGTTCATTTCAGGGAATTGAGTTTGCACATTCGCGACTAAATCTTTCACATACTGGATGTGTGCCTCTGCACCTGTGCCTTTCAATGTGTCCATCGCAGTATCCAATACCGACAAATCGCCATGCAAATCAACCATTGAACGCAACCAAGCGGCTTTTTGAGCATCAGAAACATTTTCTTTCAAGTACAAATCTAATTCAGGAATCGCTTTTCGCGTGTACATGTCGTACATATCGTCTTGCTGTTCTTTTGTTAAATCACACGCTGAAATGACCGCTTCAACCACACCGATGTGTGCCAAATCTAAAACCAAACCTTTCTGCTCAAAGCCAACACTCAATAACGTGTCCACGGCCAAGGTCAAAACTTCGATATCACTTTCAATTCCAGAGTGTCCAAATAACTCGGCACCCACTTGAATTGGGTTGCGAGATACGAAAATATTAGACGCTGACGTCTTAAGAACTTCAGACACGTAACAAAGACGAGTTGGAGCTTTAGAACGCAATTGGTGAGAAGCAATACGCGCGATTTGAGGTGTCATATCTGAACGAACACCCATTTGACGACCACTCATGTTATCCGTTAGCTTGAAGGTCTTGAGCTCCATGTTATGACCAGTGCCAGTCAGCAATGATTCAAGAAACTCAGCAAGCGGTGGCATCACTTGCTGATATCCCCATGTTTTGAACAAATTCAAAACTGTACGACGAGTCGTTTCAGCTTGACGGGCTTCGTTCGGAAGTAATTCATCTACAGAATCTGGCAACTGCCAGCGACGTCTAAGATCAGACATTTAAAAACCTATTTATTAAACGCACAAAAACCCACCTAAGTGGGCTGTGCTTGATTACTCTTAAAAATTATTTGATTTCAGACTGTTCAAAATACTTGAAGAAGTCTGCTTTCGGATCAATCAACATCACATCCGATTTATCTTTGAACGACTCTTTGTACGCATTCAAACTGCGGTAGAAAGAGTAGAATTCTGGGTTAGCGCCGTAAGCTTTCGCATAAATCTCAGCGGCTTTTGCATCACCTTCACCTCGAAGCACTTCGGCTTCTTTGTAGGCATTTGCAATAATAACTGTACGCTGACGGTCTGCATCGGCTTTGATTTTTTCCGATGCTTCTGAACCTTGCGAACGTAGGTCTTTAGCAACACGCTCACGCTCTGCCTCCATTCGACGGTAAACAGATTCAGAAACTTCTCGAGCCAAATCAACACGTTTAATACGTACGTCAATCAATTCGATACCGAACTCTTTCGCCTGCATATTAGCCAAGCTCGTGATGCTATCCATGATTTCAGAACGCTCACCTGAAATCACTTCTTGAACCGTACGCTTACCAAATTCCGCACGCAAACCATCTTTAATAACTTGAGCCAAACGAATGTTCGCACGACGAGCATCACCACCCATCGTTGTGAAATAACGCTCTACATCCGAAATACGCCATTTCGCAAATGAATCAACGATTACGTTTTTCTTTTCACTCGTCAAATAACGCTCTGGATCTGAATCCATTGTCTGAATTCGCGCATCAAACTTTTGCACGTTGTTGACAAAAGGCGTTTTGAAATGCAGTCCCGGATCAAAATCAGACTTAACGATTTCACCCAGACGGAACATGATCGCTAATTCTTTTTCATTCGTCGTAAACATCGACGCACTCAATAAAAATATAACGCCGGCAAGAATAATCGAGCCAAATCCTTTAATAGCTGCCATGATTAACGCACCTCTCTTGAACGGAAACGATTACCATCTCTTAGTTCCTGCGCTTTTTTCGCAGCATCTTGAGCGGCTTGTGGAATGAAAATTTGTTGTTGCTGTTGAGTTTGAGACCCTTGCATCAACTTATCCAAAGGTAGGTACATCATATTATTACCTCCTTCCACATTGACCATAACTTTAGACGAATTCGTCAACACAGATTCCATCGCATCAAGATACAGACGTTCTCTCGTCACTTCAGGTGCCGCTTCATATTGTTTAACAATGCTTGTAAAACGCTGAGCCTCACCTTCAGATTTTGAAATTACTTGTTCTTTGTATGCGCTGGCTTCTTCTAACATACGCGCTGCTTTACCACGCGCTTTAGGAATAATATCGTTCGCGTAAGCCTCGGCTTCATTAATAAAACGTTGACGATCTTCTCGAGCCTTAACTACATCAGCAAATGCTGCCTGAACTTGCTCAGGTGGCTGTGCATCCTGCATGTTAACACTCAGTACGATCAAGCCTGTTTGGTAGCGATCTAAAACTTCTTGAGTCAAAGTTTTCACTCGAGCAACTAACTCTGTTCGACCCTCTGTCAAGATGTAGTCCATATTCGACTTACCGACAACTTCACGCAAAGCACTCTCAGCAGCTTGACTCAAAGTTGCATCTGGGTTGTTAACGCTGTAAAGGTAATCTTTCGCACTTGAAACCTTATATTGGATTGCAAGTTTGATATCGACGATGTTTTCATCTTGAGTCAGCATCAGTGCTTCACTTGGAACCACTCCAGTTGCTTGACCTCGAACTGCTGTGGAACGAAAGCCCAATTCAGCATTTCGAACTTCATCAACATTCACAATCTCGACTTGAGAGATTGGATATGGCAAATGCCAATGTGGGCCTGGTTTAGACTCTTCAGAATAGGCACCAAATTTAGTCACAACCCCTCGCTCAGCTGGGTCTACGATATAAATACCTGACAACAACCAAACAACTGCACCTAAACCGATCAACATACCCGTTAACTTGTTCGCATTAGGTGACGAAGGACCGCCATTCCCAAACATCTTGCCCAGTGTTTCTTGAGCCTTACGAATTGTTTCATCCATTTCTGGGCCGCCTTGCTTCTTAGGACCACCGCCCCAAGGGTCTTGACCGCCTTTTCCAGGTTCATTCCAAGCCATGTTAGTTTCCTATAATTTAATTCTGTGCCAATGATACAAAATTTTATAAGTTGACGTGAGTCTAATCAACCTAATTCCTGGACAACAACCTGTTTATTATTCAGCAGTTGCTCATACTCTCCAGCGCTCAGTTCCATCGTCAATTCCACATCACCCTCATCGGTGTATGCTTCATTCATAACCTTACCTAATTTAAACAATTCCGAACGCAAGCGGCCTTCCCCAGCAGAAAAACAGGCTTTCACCTGAACAAAACGACCTTTGAACTGCTCAGAAATGAGTTGCATCAGCTCATCCATACCTGCACCTGATTGGGCAGAAACCCAGGCCTTATCGACCGAATGAGGTTGTTCAATTTCCACACCTGGTGCGCGCCCTATAAGACGATCAATCTTATTCATCACCAAAATCTGTGGGACTTCGTCTGCACCAATTTCTTCCAGAACTTCAAAGACTTCATCAATCTTTTGCTCTTTCATCTCATCGGAGGCATCCACCAAATGAATCAACAGATCGGCTTCGCGTGCTTCTTCCAAAGTCGAGCGAAAGGCGGCAACTAAATCGTGAGGTATATGACGAATAAAGCCCACCGTATCAGCCAGTATGCAAGGCCCTGCTCCCGGAATTTCAACTCGTCGCAGAGTTGAATCGAGCGTAGCAAACAATCGGTCTTCGGCATACACCGCCGCATCTGTCAATCGATTAAACAGCGTTGATTTACCCGCATTGGTATAGCCCACAATCGCAACCGTCGGGATATCTGAACGCTGACGCCCTCGACGACCTAATTCACGCTGTTTACGCACTTTTTCCAAGCGTTTATTCAGCTGCTTGATTTTCTCACCAATCATACGTTTGTCGGACTCAAGCTGGGTCTCGCCTGGCCCTCGCATACCGATACCGCCTTTTTGGCGCTCTAAGTGAGTCCAGCCTTTAACAAGACGCGTTGACATGTGTTTCAACTGAGCTAACTCAACCTGCAACTTACCCTCGTGAGTTCGAGCACGCTGAGCAAAGATATCCAAAATCAAACCGACTCGATCGACAACACGACAACCGACTTTGTTCGACAAATTACGCTCTTGAGACGGCGATAAAGCGTGATTAACAATCACCACTTCTGCCTCTTCTGCCTCAACAGCCGCCATAATTTCTTCGACTTTACCTTTACCCACAAAATATTTTGCATCAGGCGTATGTCGACTGGCAGTAATCAGTGTTTCGAAAAAAGCACCGGCTGAATGCACCAGCTCTTTGAATTCAGATAGACCTTCGCGGTCTTGCTCGCGGTCAAAATCGACATGAACAAGCACCGCACGTTCGCCCGTTTGGGGCGCTTTGATTCGACCAAATAACTCCATCGATTAGAGTTCTAAATTATCTGGCTCTTTGGCAGGAACAATCGTGGAAATTGCGTGTTTGTAAACCATCTGGCTTACATTACTGCGCAATAAAATGACAAATGGGTCAAAACTATCGACTCGACCTTGTAATTTGATACCGTTTACCAAGTAAATCGATACAGGAATTTTTTCTTTTCTTAGAGCATTCAAGTAAGGATCTTGAATGATTTGTGCTTTCGACATGAAAGACTCCAAACTGTAATTATTATTATGTGAAGTGAAATTCTAACACTTCGACCCAATAGCCGCTATAACTCGCTCTAAATTCTTTGGATCATCACTGACAAGCCACTCAAGATCTTCTTCCGAACGCAACCATGTCATTTGACGCTTTGCCAATTGACGCGTCGCAGTCATCGATTTTTCAACCGCCATTTCCAAATCCCACTCACCATCCAAATGCAACCACAGCTGACGATAACCCACACAACGAATCGAAGGCAAATCCAAATGCAAATCATCACGCTGATATAAGGCCTTAACCTCATCCAACAACCCTTGCTCCATCATAATCTGATAACGTTGCGCAACTCGTTCGTGAATTTCAGCACGGGTCGCGGGGGAAATCGCAAATTTCAATAACGGATAAGGGAATTTCAAAGTGTTATCGCGATTTTGTAATTCAGACAAAGGTTTCCCCGTCAACTCATACACTTCCAATGCCCGCAACAATCGCTGCGGGTCATTCACATGAATACGGTCCGCAGCAACAGGGTCTATTTCGCGCAATTTATCATGCATTGCTTGCGCGCCTAACGAATCCAATTGCCCTTGCAGCTTTTCACGCAACTCGGCATCCGCACTGGGCAAATCTGACAAACCATAAAACAAAGCACGGTAATACATCATAGTACCGCCAACTAAAACAGGCATTTTGCCCGCTTCATAGGCCTTATCAATCAAAGCCATCGCATCACGAACAAAATCAGCCGCACTGTAGGCCTCAAGCGGATCCAAAATATCTACAAGCTGATGAGGCACCTTTTTCAATTCATCTTCGGTGGGTTTGGCCGTTCCAATATTCATATCGCGATAAATCATCGCCGAATCCACACTGATGACTTCAATTGGGTATTTTTCAGCCAATTTAAATACCAAATCTGTTTTGCCCGAAGCCGTTGGCCCCATAATCGCCAAAGTCGGCATCATTGTCCGCGTAGAAACCATTGATCCATCTCTTTCATAGTAAAGGCACGCCATGTTGGGCGACCATGATTGCACTGACCACTGCGTTCAGTACGCTCCATATCTCTCAGTAAAGCATTCATTTCAGTTATGCTGAGCTGTCGATTCGCGCGCACCGAGCCGTGGCAAGCCATGGTCGATAAAATCTCATTCAAACGCGTTTCCAGTCGCTGACTGTCACCCAAGGTTTGAACATCGGCAAACACATCTCGCACCAACTGCTCAACATCGCCCCGAGCCAAAACCGACGGCACCGCTCGAATCACCACCTGATCTGAACTAATGGCATCCAATTCCAATCCAAGCTGACCAAATACATTTTCATGTCGCTCTAACAAAGCCACTTCAGACTCCGACAAGCTCAGTTGAATCGGCACCAACAACGGCTGAACTTTAACGCCATCTTCCGCCCATTGCGTTTTTAGTCGCTCGTAAACAATCCGTTCATGCGCAGCGTGCATATCCACAATCACCATGCCTTCTTGCGTTTGCGACAAAATATAAATCCCATGCAACTGCGCAATGGCAAAACCCAACGGTGGAATCGAATCATTACTTGTTTCAGGCAAAGCCGAAGGCGTTGAAACCATCTCTTTAGGAATTAGTTGAGCATAACTCTCGACCTGTGAGCGACCCAAATTCAAGCCAGATTGCTGCGGATGAGGACTCCACTTATGTGTAACCGATGCCACTTCTTCAACTTGAATTTGAGGCCTTTCAAAGGCCTGTACTTCTTGTGCCGCGTGTTTCGCAATCGGCTCCGCGAGTGTTTTATGCACTTGATGAAACAAGAAATCATACACAGTGCGCGAATCTCGAAAACGCACCTCATTTTTAGCGGGATGAGCATTCACATCGACTTTTTCGGGCGGCAATTCCAAATACAACACAAAAGCAGGATGGCGCTGATGATACATCACATCTCGATAGGCCTGACGCACCGCATGCGAAACCAAACGATCTTTCACCATGCGTTCATTGACAAAGAAAAACTGCAAATCCGCTTGCGCACGATTAAACTCAGGCGAAGCAATCCAACCCTGCAAACTCAATTCACCGTTCGATATTTCAACAGGCAAAGCCGCATCCATAAAGGCCTCGCCACAAATCTTTTGCACCCGTTGCGAACGTTTTTCAGGCGTATCCGCAATCGGCACATGGCGCACGACTTTACGGTTATGTTTTAAAATAAAGCCCACATCAAAGCGCGCCAGCATCATGCGCTTAACCATTTCATCAATGTGTGAGAATTCGGTTTTTTCCGTTCTTAAAAATTTACGGCGTGCAGGTGTGTTGTAAAACAAGTCTTTTACTTCGATTAAAGTGCCTTGCGACAAGCGCGCAGGTTCGGGCGCCATACCGACTTCCGTACCATCCGCTAGCACCTCCCACGCCATATCCGACTCATGAAACTTAGACGCTAAACGCAAATGAGAAACCGAACTGATTGACGGCAAGGCCTCACCTCTAAAGCCCATCGTTGCAACATGTGTTAATTCATCGTGGTTATAAACTTTACTGGTCGCATGACGGCTCAAGGCTAAATTCAGCTGCTCTTTAGGAATCCCCACACCGTTGTCGGTTACTCGAATCAGTCGAATTCCGCCCTGCTCAATTTCGATTTCAATCTGCGAAGAGCCTGCATCCAATGCATTTTCCACCAGTTCTTTGACAATCGAAGCAGGTCTTTCAACCACTTCACCCGCAGCGATTTGGTTGGCTAGCTGAGGGGGTAATATTTGGATATTTCTCATTGTGGAATCTTCAACTTGCTACCCACATAAATTTCATTGCCTCGCAGGCGGTTGGCCTCACGCAACGAACGAATACTCACATTGTATCG
>JAAZVR010000033.1 GCA_018623305.1 Thiotrichales bacterium
GCCCTCTCCCGGCCCAACAACACTGGCTAGACTCAATGCGATCGTTATCGCTACAGCGGTTGTCATCATATATAAACCGAGCGTTTTAGCGCCAATGCGCCCAAGTGAATTAATGTCTTTTAGAGAAATCACACCGACAATCAGTGAAATAAAGACCAGTGGCACAACCAGCATCTTCAATGCCGACACAAAAATCGAACCCACCACAGCAAAAATACCATTCGTTAAAATTTGATCATCCCAAGTTGTCCATTCAAATGCAGTGTTCATCACAATGCCTGTGATAATCCCTGCCACCATGGCAAACAAAATGCGTGTGGTTAAGCTGTATTTTTGATTCATGCCGACCTCTCCATTTACAAGGGCTATAATCTTAACAAATTTAGAATTGATAAGGAGTTCCGCATGGGCGCAGAAGCTTGGGTATTGGATAATTTATGGTGGATTGCCACGCTGTCGTTGGTGTTTTTAGGCGCAATGCACTTTGTGACAACATGGTTATTTGCGAAATCAGGCAGAAAAAAATCTGACGATTAACGCATAAAAATTCATCACTCTACTCTTTTATTCTTGATATATTTAGTGGGTCTTTAAACCCTTTAGGAGTGAGTGATGAAGAAGACTTTAACATCGGCTGTCATAGCCTTGGCACTAACGGCTTTCAACTCTAACGCATTCGCTGAAATTCAATCACAAACCATCAACTACACCAGTGGCGATACCACGATGAAGGGGTATATCGCTTACGATGATGCCATTACCGAAAAAAGACCGGCTGTACTCGTCGTTCATGAATGGTGGGGGCATAATGATTTTGCTCGCCAACGAGCAGAAATGCTTGCCAAAGCGGGCTACACAGCCATGGCCGTTGATATGTATGGTGACGGTAAAAAAGCCGACCACCCTATGGATGCAAAAGCCTTCTCAAGTGCTGTAAAGCAAAATATGGACACCGCTGAAGCTCGTTTTAACGCTGCAATTAACGCTTTAAAACAGCATAAAACCGTTGACCCTGAAACACTCTCTGCAATTGGTTACTGTTTTGGTGGGGGGATTGTTCTTGAGATGATAAGACGAGGTGTCGATTTGGATGTCGCAGCCAGCTTTCATGGCAGTTTAGCGACATCAAACCCAGCACTGGAAGAATCACTGAAGGGTGTTGATGTCTTGGTGTTTAATGGCGCAGCTGACAAAATGGTCAAACATGAACAGGTGCTGGCATTCATGACCGAAATGACGGATGCTAAAGCAAGCCTGACTTTGGTTAATTACCCCGATACGTTACACGCGTTTACCAACCCTCAAGCCGATGAATTTGCTGAACGTTTCAAAATCCCGTTGAAATACAATCAAGCAGCCGATGAAGACTCTTGGTCGAAATTGATTAATGCTTTAGATCAACGCTACAAAGAATGAAACCAAAGGATTATCATGAGCATTTCCACTGAAGAGATGAACCGCATTATTAGTCACATGAATGAAGATCATGAAGAGTCGTTGATTTTATATGCAGCATATTATGCGGACCGCAAGGACGTTGATTCAGCAAAGATGACTGACCTCACAGAGAACACATTAGTGCTTGAGCTTGAGTCCGGTGAATCATTGGAGATTCCATTGATTGAATCGGTTCACTCAGCAAAAGATGCTCATCGAGTGTTGGTGGAAATGCATAAACAAGCCTCAGTTTAATTTGACAGGCACTTCGACTGAAGCCTGACAGCTCCTGTCAGGCTTTTTTTACATCTTCTTATAATAAAAAGTGTCGAATTATTCATAAACGATAAGCTAAAAACGAAAAAGGCCTGGTGAAAACCAGGCCTTTAATATATGGCGCGCTCGAGAGGAGTCGAACCCCTAACCGCTCGGTTCGTAGCCGAGTACTCTATCCAATTGAGCTACGAGCGCTGAATATGTGGCGTATTATATAGAGGAATCCTCTATCGTCAACACCTATTCGAAAGTTTTTTATATTTTTTTATAACGGCGCTGAACGCGCTCAGTAACTCCGCATAAAAGCTCGTATGAAATCGTCTGAACTTGTGCAGCAATTTCTTCGACTGAGATATGCTCACCCCACAGTTCAACCGTATCACCCACTTGAATCTGGTCATCAATTTCAACCGTCAACATATCCATTGAGACTCGCCCGACTACGGGATAACGTCGATCTTGAATCGAAACCTCACAACGCCCACCCGCTAAACGTGGATAGCCATCGCCATAGCCCGCACTCACCACCGCAATCCGAGTTGTCTCGGAAGCTGTCCAGCTTTGACCATAACCAACAGTGTCACCCTCACCCAATGTTTGAATCGAGATGACTTCTGCACAAAACTGCATGACTGGCGTATCGGTGTATAAAGAAATACCAGGACGCAACCAGTCCGATAAGTTCACATCAAACTCAGGATGTTTTAAAGCAGCAGAATTGGCAGTACTGGTCGTGACACTCATGTTTTTGAGCGTTTGCTTAAAACACGCTTGCTGTTCAAGAAAAAAAGAAGATTCGAGTTCATCTGCCGTTGCGAAATGAGTCATGACCGCAATATTTGAAGTTAAGGCCTGCGCGCGTTCATACACTTCTGCAAACTCTGAAGGCAGAAGACCAAGACGATTCATACCCGTATTGAGCTTCAACCAGATCCGACCTGAATGCCCGCCGAGTGCTTCAATCCATTCCAATTGCTCAATTCGATGAACGACACAATCAAAACCTTGTTGTTTAATACGTCGTTGCTCTTGTTCTGAAAACGCACCTTCCAAAAGAATAATCGGGTTTGAAACCCCTACCTCTCTCAGGCACATCGCTTCTTCAAAAGAGCTGACCGCAAATCCATCGGTAATCGCTAAGGCCTTAGCACATTGAGTGATACCATGACCATAGCCATTGGCTTTCACAACTGAAAAAATAGACTGCTCAGGATAGGCCTTTTGAATGGACTGTAAATTGTCTCTCAATCGGTCTAAATGAATATCAACCCAAATCGGACGCATCAGTCTTCGTACTCATCACGAATGCCCGCAAAATTTTCAAAGCGAGTGTATTGCCCCAAGAAAGCTAATCGAACCATACCGATGGGACCATTACGCTGTTTACCAATAATAATTTCCGCGGTGCCCTTATCTGGGCTTTCTTCGTTATACACTTCATCTCGGTAGACAAACACGATGACGTCTGCATCCTGTTCGATCGCACCCGAGTTATGACTCAAAATCCCCTCTGACAACCAAGCTTCATGTTCAGGTACGGTTAAATCATAGACTTCTTTCTCACCCATCGGGGTAATGGCAACAATACGATCCCAGAATAAATCGTTATTTGAAAGGCTTCTTAAATAATCGTCGTCGAGGATGTCTGCATAACTAAGTAAAACACTTCTTGAAGGCGCAAATCGGAAATGGGATGTACCGCCGTAAGATGTTCCTCTTAATTCCGCCATGGCTCTTTGAGAAATGCCTTTTTCTTTCATTTTTTCTTTGACGTAGTCAAATACTTCGAAAGGAACAGTATCCACATTGGTATTACCCTCAATCGATAGAATCTTTAATTGAGCAACGGCTTCTCGCTGGTGACCAAAGCCACCGATTTCAACTGCAAATCTCTGCTGAAATTCTTGTCCAGAGATATCCAGCTCGTACCACCCTTCTTTGCTATCTTGAGTCTTGTGCTTAATTCGAGCAACAATACCAAATCGTAACAAAAGAGCTGCAAGGTCATCAATAAGCTGTCGACTAGCTGTCGAAAAATAGACTCGAGGACGATGGTTATCTCTGAAAGTGACAGAGCCATCCGTTGCCCAAAGGTGTTGAATGAAGAGCGCTAATTCTTCTTTAGGCAATTTAAAAATACAATCAGGAATAACTTTATCGTGAGAACGCTGATCAAAAATCTCAAGATCTTTTAGGAGCTTACCTGCCACTTTTGTTTCCCAGCAATGACCATTACCACTCATTTCAAGTTGGTGCCAATTTCCCTCACCTTCTCTCCGGTTAACATGACACCCTAAGGCCTCGGCTGCCATTTTGACTGCCTGACTGTTTTCTTCGCTTGCTGTGGTGTATCGCATTGGTTGGCCTTTCACATAACTGCCATCACCAATCATATGAGCTAAGAAAATTAATTCATGGTCTTCCATTGAAATAACACTTTCAGGCTCTGGAATAACTCTCGCAATGGCTAAACGATCATCAACGGCCATTTCAGCCACTGTTTTCCACCCTGAAAACGACATCAATCGGTGCTCCTCAGTGCATTCAATCGCTCGACCTGAGGCAAGTTCAATTTTAAAAACGGGTTTAACTCCCACCTTCCAGGCCAAATCCGTCTCCGCATCGACAATATGGGCATCATTTGTTGGAGCCAAAACACTCGAGGACTGATCAACCAATGATTGAATTGTC
Source organism: Thiotrichales bacterium (assembly GCA_018623305.1). Lineage (GTDB taxonomy): Bacteria > Pseudomonadota > Gammaproteobacteria > JAAZVR01 > JAAZVR01 > JAAZVR01. The sequence goes on from JAAZVR010000033.1 coordinate 4,405, forward strand.
TTTTGTGTTCCATCGGACATCATGACTCGTGTATTGCCCGTCACACATTCACGAAGGTCCGACATAATCGGACGCTTGTTCGGACGTTGCTCCAAGCTTCGGTTCAACTGAGACAGTGCAATCACAGGCACGTTCAATTCACGCGCCATCGCTTTTAATGAACGCGAAATTTCAGAAATTTCTGTTGTTCTGTTCTCGCCGCCACTGCCTGAACCACGCATCAACTGAAGGTAATCGATAACAATCAAACCAAGGCCATGCTCTCGCTTCAAACGACGCGCTCTGGCACGGATTTCGGTCGGTGACATCCCTGATGTATCATCGATAAAAATCGGCGCCTCAGCCATGCGACCGACTGCATTGGTCAGCTTCGGCCAATCTTCATCTTCTAATTTACCAGTACGCATACGCGACGCATCAATGCGCCCCATCGATGACAACATACGCATGGCAAGTTGCTCGCCTGGCATCTCTAGACTGAATACCGCAACCGGGACACCTTCGTTAATTGCAGCGGCCTCCGCGAGATTCATTGAAAAAGTGGTCTTTCCCATCGACGGACGTCCTGCGACAATAACTAAGTCGCCATTTTGTAGGCCTGAAGTTTTCATATCAAAATCAGCAAAACCCGTCGGAATCCCTGTAATCGGATTATCCTGCTGATAAAGCTCATCGATTCGATCAACCACACCTTCCAGCAATTCCTTCATCGATGCGAAATGTTTTTTACCACGACTGCCCTGCTCGGCGATTTGGTACATTTTCTCTTCGGCTTTATTCAAAAGCTCAGGTACTTCTTGACCATCAGGTTGATAAGCACTGTTCGCAATCTCAGTTCCGACTTGGACAAGCTGTCGCAATATCGATCGCTCACGAACGATTTCAGAGTAACGTTTAATATTTGCTGCAGTTGGCGTATCTTTGGCAAGCTGACTCAAATAAGCCAATCCACCCACTTCATCGAGTTTGCCATTCTTATCCAACTCTTCAGCTAAAGTAACGACATCCATCGGGCGGTTGACGCTGAATAAGCGTGTCATACTTTGGAAAATCAAACGATGGTCATAACGATAGAAATCATCTTCTGAAACCAAATCAGACACCGTATCCCAGGCCTCATTATTCAGCATTAAACCGCCGAGAATTGACTGCTCTGCTTCATTAGAATGAGGTGGGATTTTTAGATTTTCGATGTCTTGATCTTGCATATTTTCGGCCGTATTTGTTTTCCGTATTATATAAAAAAAGGGGGCTAAAAAGCCCCCTTCATTACCACAGATTACGAATCAGATTACTCTGCTTCAACAACCACTTTGATTGTTACAGTCACGTCAGTGTGCAATGCAACATCAACGTCGAACTCACCAATTGCACGCAAAGCGCCTTCTGGCAAACGAACTTGACGACGTTCAACCGCTTGACCCGCTTCAGTCAATGCGTCTGCGATACAACGAGTACCTACAGAACCGAACAATTTACCTTCATCACCCGCTGGACGAGCAATAGTCACAGACATGTCTGTCATAGCTTCTGCTTGTGCTTCAGCTGCAGCCAACAACTTAGCCGCTTCAGCTTCCAATTCCGCACGACGAGCTTCAAATGCTTCGATAGCAGCATCCGTAGCCATTTGAGCTTTACCTTGAGGAATCAAGAAGTTACGAGCGTAACCAGGTTTTACGTTAGTGATATCACCTAGGTCGCCCAATTTTTGTACTTTTTCTAAAAGAATTACTTTCATGCCTGTCTCCTAAAAACAGAAAATTAAAGATTAGATTTGTCTCGTTTGAGATCAAACCAAGCATCAACGTAGCCGAGTGATGCAATCGCCATTGTGGCCTGTGGTAACACCAACAATAAACCATACATCAATACAAACCACCAAGTGCTCGCTTGTTTTGCATTCAGCCACCAATGAGCGACTGCAGTGCCTTGCAACACCATAGCAAACAAGGTCACACCGACTAAATCAGCTGCCACGGCAGAGCCTGGCAGTTGATCGAAAAATGCCAACACCATAAAAGTGGTAGTCAACATTGCAAATCCACGCCCTAATTGAAGTGCGTAAAATTCTTTTTTGAATCCCTCAGGATTGTATAAGCGCGCTTGCATTAAGCGGCCCACAAACAAACCCGACATAACTAAAAGCACACCCACTCCACCAATTACTGCGGTCAGAATGTTTGCAATATCTGCAACACTGCCTGCGTCTAAAACGACACCACTTTGTTCGAAGGCAGGGCGGAATTTTGCTTCAATTAAATCAATCCAAAACTGCTGGACATTATCCACCCAAATGTGGAAACCCATCACAGCGGCAATCATCATGCCGACAGCCGTCTGGAAAACAAGATTCATATTAGCTGTATTTGCAAGAATTGCGGCTAACACCCAGACAGGTAAACCGAACTCCAAAATAATCATCAGTCCTGGCCAAATCGAGCCCGCAATTAAGAAAGCCCCTGCTGAAACAATCATGGCCGTTAAAACCATAACTTGCAGGCCTGCACTGATAGATACAGCCAATGTCACCAATGCGACTGCTCCACTAAAGAGCAATCCCATTGGCATTATTAGAAACGCTAAAAACGCAAACGCAGACGATGCCAGCACCGCCTGCGTTTTACCTCGCATAATAAATTCTGCGATTGCGTTCATAGCTGTCTGCTAATCAATTATCGTGCGCGTCTGAGTACGGCAACAACGCCAAGTAACGAGCACGTTTGATTGCAGTTGACAAGGCGCGTTGGTATTTAGCGCTTGTGCCAGTGATACGGCTAGGTACGATTTTACCTGTTTCAGTAACGTAACCTTTCAACAAGTCCATATCTTTGTAATCGATTTTGATGTCAGAGTTCTTGAAACGACAAGACTTTTTACGACGACTAAAACGAGCCATTACGCGTCTCCTTTTTCTTCTTTCTTGTTAGCAGCAGCCATTGGAGAAGCTTCAGTAACAGCTTCATTCATAGCGATAACCATGTTACGCAAAACTGCGTCGTTGAAACGGAATGCAGAAGTCAATTCTTCCAACTCTGCCGTGCCACACTCAACGTTCATCATAACGTAATGAGCTTTGTGAGCTTTGTTGATTGGGTAAGCCAACTGACGACGACCCCAATCTTCTAGGCGGTGAGTTTGACCACCGTTTGCTTCAACGATTGACTTGTAACGCTCAACCATCGCTGGTACTTGTTCACTTTGATCTGGGTGAACAAGGAATACGATTTCGTAATGTTTCATATTTTTATGTCCTTATGGTTCATAACGAGCCTGCAATTCAATGACTGCAAGCAAGGATTAGGAATGCGGAATTATAACGATTTGAATCACTTATGCAAGTTGTTTTTGGCGCAACACTTCGTAAAGCACAACACCGCATGCCACAGACACATTTAAGCTTTCGACTTTGCCTTGCATTGGAATTGAAATGAGATCATCACACGTTTCGCGTGTTAAACGACGCATACCTGATCCTTCAGAGCCCATCACAATCAAGGTTGCACCTTTAAATGATGTTTCATAGACAGAATGCGTTGCCTCGCCTGCAAGACCATAGGCCCAAACACCTTGTTGCTGAAGCTGATTCATAGTACGCTTTAAATTAGTCACTCGAATCAAAGGCACCGTTTCAGATCCACCACTCGAAACCTTTCGAGCGACTGAAGTCAGAGGCGCTGCATTATCTTTAGGGACAATCAATGCATGAGCCCCCACAGCATCACAGGTTCTCAATACCGCACCCAAATTATGCGGATCTTGGACTTCATCCAGCATCACCAAAAGCGGTGTTTCGCCTTTTTGATCCAGACGAGCCATCAAATCATCTAAATCTTGTTCGTTCAACTCTTTAGGCAGTCGAACTTCAGACATAATGCCTTGATGACGTGCATTGCGGGTGCGCTTATCCAGCTCTGAACGCTTCACCGAATGAATCGGCAAACCCAGTTTTTGAGCGCGATGAAGCAATCTATCTATTTTCGAATCTTGGCGATCCGCAATAAATAGCTGAACAATGTCTTGTGGGCGCTCATTTAAAACCGCCTCAACCGCATGAATACCAACAACTGATTCAGTCTTCACGAGTTTCCTCAGACGGCTCTTCAGCTTTAGGCAATGTTAAATCGACCTTACGCTCTTCTAAATCAACACGAGCCACTTGAACGGTTACGCTGTCACCAATACGGTATGTTTTACCTGAATGCTCACCTTTCATTTGATGACGCGCTGCATCGAAATGATAGTAATCATTTTCCAATTCAGTCACATGAAGCATACCCTCAACATACACACCTTTGAGCTCAATAAACAAGCCGAAAGATGCAACCGATGTGACCACACCTTCAAAGACATCACCCAAATGATGAGAAACGTATTCACATTTCAACCAACCTTCAGCATCACGCGTTGCATCATCCGCACGGCGTTCGCATTGAGAACAATGCTGACCAAATGATTCCATATCCGCAGGCTTATAGTAATACTTACGTTTACTGCCACCTAAGATCGTATCCATCGCTTTTTGGAAGAACCCTTTCTTCTGCTTCTGGTGTTTCAATACGTGACGAATCGCACGATGAACCAACAAATCAGGGTAACGACGAATCGGTGATGTGAAATGTGCATACGCATCATAACCCAGACCAAAATGGCCCTCGTTGTTCGGTGTATAAATCGCCTGATTCATCGTACGCAAAACAACCGTCGAAATCAGATGCTCTTCAGGACGACCTTTCACCTGCTCAATGACTTTCGCAAAATCTTTCGTTGTTGGCGTATCTCCCCCACCCACTTGAATGCTGAAATCACCCAAGAACTTTTTCAAATTCTCAAGTTTCTCTGCTTTCGGCTTATCGTGGACTCGATACAAGAAAGGCATTTCACATTCAGTTAAGAACTGAGCTGTAGCGACGTTAGCCGCCAACATACATTCTTCAATCAGTTTATGAGCATCATTTCGCACCAC
>JAAZVR010000034.1 GCA_018623305.1 Thiotrichales bacterium
CATCTCTTTATCACCCATACGCAAGGCTTTGCGCATTTCTTCTTCATTCCAGCTCAAATCTTGAGAAATTCGACTGTAACGAATCAAATTTGCTGAGTGACAAGAAGAACAATTTTGAACAAATGTTTGAGCACCACGCTTTAAAGATTCCACATCACGAATATCGTTTTGTGGATCGTCTAAAGGAAAGGCACTTTTACCACCTGCCAGCGCCAAAGAAGGCACCAGCATGATTAGCATTAAAATACGTTTCATCATTTCGTCACCCTCTCTGGAACAGGCTTACATTTTTCAATCTTCGTATACCAAGGCATCAAGATGAAGTACAAGAAATACAATGTCGTGAAAATTTGCGCCATCAAAGTGTACGTCGGCGTTGAAGGCTGAGTACCCAAGAAACCAAGAATCACAAAGCTCACAACGAAAATTGCCAATGCCACTTTAGACATCCATCCACGGTAACGCATTGAACGTACAGGAGAACGATCCAACCAAGGCAATACAAACATAATCGCAATCGCACCACCCATCGCAATCACACCTAATAACTTATCAGGCACTGCTCGTAAAATTGCATAGTAAGGCGTGAAATACCAAACAGGCGCAATATGCTCGGGTGTTTTCAACGGATCTGCTGGTTCGAAGTTAGGTGGCTCAATAAAGTAACCTCCACCTTCTGGCATAAAGAACATGACAAATGCAAAGATGAATAGGAAAACAACAGCACCCATCAAATCCTTAGTTGAGTAATAAGGGTGGAACGGGATACCATCAACTGGGATGCCGTTTTCATCTTTCTTATCTTTGATTTCAATACCATCTGGGTTATTCGACCCTACATGGTGCAAAGAAACAATATGCAAAAATACCAATAAAACCAATACCAATGGCAAAGCAATCACGTGAATCGCAAAGAAACGGTTTAACGTTGCGTCAGAAATAACGTAGTCACCACGAATCCAAATAGCCAACGTTTCACCGACGTATGGAATTGCTCCAAACAGTGAAATGATAACCTGCGCTCCCCAGTATGACATTTGACCCCATGGCAGCAAATAGCCCATGAATGCTTCAGCCATCAAAACAAGGAAAATCACACAGCCAATAATCCAAATCAGCTCGCGCGGACCTTTATAAGAGCCGTACAACAATCCACGGAACATATGCAGATACACAACAATAAAGAAGAATGATGCGCCTGTTGAGTGCATATAGCGAATCAGCCAGCCCCACTCAACATCTCGCATGATATATTCAACAGAGTTGAACGCTTCTGATGCATCTGGCTTATAGCTCATCGTCAACCAAATACCTGATACGATTTGAATCACCAAAGTCAAAATAGCTAAGGCGCCAAAGAAATACCAGAAATTGAAGTTTTTAGGTGCATAGTATTGAGCTAAATGCTCATTCCATACCTGAGTAGCAGGGAATCGTTTATCCACCCACTCCATCATATTTACTTTCTTATCTTGCTCGCTCATGCTGTGAACTCCTCTGGATGCTCACCAACCAATACCGTTGCATCATCAATGAAACGATAAGGTGGAACTTCAAGGTTTGTTGGCGCAGGTACTGACTGATAAACACGACCTGCAATGTCAAATTTTGACCCATGACAAGGACAGAAGAAACCACCCTTCCAGTCAGCACCCAAATCTTCTGCTGACATTTCTGGACGGTATAAAGGTGCACAACCCAAATGTGTACACACGCCGACCAACACCAAAATTTCTGGCTTAATAGAACGATGCTCGTTCACAGCATATTTAGGCTGTTGCTCTTCCGCTGAATCAGGATCTCGCAAATTATCACGCACCGTAGGCAATGCATCTAAAAGCTCTGGCGTACGCTTGACAATCCAAACAGGCTTACCACGCCACTCCACGGTGATCATCTGACCTTCCTGAAGTTTAGAAATATCTACCTTAACAGGTGCCCCAGCCGCTTGAGCTTTTGCACTCGGCTGCCAAGAGCTTACAAAAGGCACTGCAAGATGTGCAGCACCCACCCCACCGACAACGCCCGTTGCGATGGTTAAAAACTTACGTCGTTTTAAATCGACTTCTTGTGTCATAGCAATCCCCAATGACCGGATTAGTTCGGACAACATTCTAATTAAAGAAATTTATCCGCACCAATAAATATTTACTATAAGGCTATCAAAAGCCGGTTAATTACACAGGATTATATAGATTAATAAAGTGATGGTCTAAAGCAAATCTGTCCGCTAAATGCTCGCCTAACGCTTTTACACCGAAGGTTTCTGTCGCGTGGTGCCCTGCTGCAATGTAATGAATCCCTAATTCAGCAGCCAAATGCGTTGTTCTCTCAGACACTTCACCGCTGATAAACACATCTGCACCTTGCTCATAGGCCTGCTCTATATAATCTTGAGCCGCGCCTGTACACCAAGCCACTGTTTGAACCTGTTCAGGCCCACCCGATAAATGCAATGCATCTCGTTCTGTGGCTTGAATCACTCGTTGCACAAAATCCTGGATCGACTCCAGTGCATCAAGCTTGCCTAATCTAACCAAAGCCGAATCGTCCTCAGTCAAATCAGTCAGGCTTAAAGCATCGCCCAAAAGTCGGTTATTTCCTAACTCACGATGCAAATCCAAAGGCAAATGGTAGGCCATCAAATTCACATCATTCAGCATTAAGGCCTTGATTCGTCGGCCTTTCATGCCTGTAATCGTTTGCGATTCACCTTTCCAAAAATAACCGTGGTGAACTAATAAAGCATCCGCATTCAGTTCAATGGCCTTATCAATCAAGGCCTGACTTGCGGTTACACCTGAAACAATCGTTTGAATCTCTGTTGTGCCTTCTACCTGCAGACCATTCGGGCAATAATCTTTAATCGACTCTACCGCTAAATAGTCATTTAAATATGCCAACAATTCAGCACGATTAACCACGAATCACCTCAAGCGTAGCGTTTAAGGCCTGCATAAATTGTGCATTTTCTTCAGGTGTTGATACCGTAATTCGCAAACAATCTTGCAAAGCAGGATCATGGCCAGACAGATTTTTAATCAATACGCCGCGCGTTTTAAGGCCTTCAAAAATCGGCAACGCTTCGCCCTCACCCACTCGAACAAGAATAAAGTTCGCTTGCGTTGGGTAGACTTGAAAGCCATCAATCTGAGCCAGCTCATCCATCAACGACGTTCGCTGCTCACACAATTCTGCCGCCTGTGCCTGCAAAATATCGTGATGCTCCAAAGCAAACTGAACTGACATTTGCGTCAATACATTGATGTTGTACGGCATTCGAACTTTATTGATCTCTTCAATAATTTCTGGCGAACCAACAAGGAAGCCTAAACGAAGCCCAGCCAAACCGACTTTAGACACCGTTCGCATCACCATCACGTTGTCGTAATTCAACACACGCTCGATGTAGCTGTCTTCAGAAAATGCGTAATAAGCCTCATCAATAATGACCCAACCGTCAGCTGCCTCAATAATCGCTTCGATATCATCTCGCTTGAACAAATTACCTGTTGGATTATTTGGGTAGGCCAAGAAAATCAACGCAGGTTGTTCTGATTCAATCAAAGCCAAAGTCGCTTCTAAATCGATATCGAAGTCGGCCGTTAAAGGCACCGATACAAACGGCATATCGACAAACTTCGCAGTCATTTCATACATCACGAAAGTTGGTGTAGGCGCCATAACCGCGCCGCCCTGCATGGATAACATCATCAACTGAATCAGTTCATCAGATCCATTACCCAGAATAATGTCTGCGCCATCTGGCACATTCATTTCAGACTTGATCAAGTCAATCAAAGTCTCAGGTCGTGGCGATGGATAGCGGTTAATTTGCGCAGCCTCAAGACACGAAAGCCATTCATTACGAACGGCTTCTGGCCAAGTGTAGGGATTTTCCATCGCATCCAATTTAATCATCTTGCCTGGATCGGCAACATGATAAGCCTTGAGTGCGCGAATTTCCGGGCGCACCCAACGCTCAATCATTGACTGAACGCTCATATTAATCCTTTAAACGGTATTCTGCAGAACGCGCGTGCGCAGTTAGGCCTTCACCGTGAGCTAACTCTGACGCATAACGCCCTAAGAAGTCAGAACCTTCTGGCGAACACATAATCAAGCTTGAACGCTTCTGGAAGTCATAAACACCCAAAGGGGAAGAGAAGCGCGCCGTACGAGACGTTGGCAATACGTGGTTTGGACCTGCACAGTAATCACCCAAAGCCTCAGCCGTGTAACGACCCATGAAGATCGCACCAGCGTGTTTGATAGACTCAACCAATTTCACAGGATCTTCGACTGACAATTCCAAATGCTCTGGTGAAACATAGTTGCTCACTTTAGCTGCTTCATCCAAATCTTTCGCAATAACCATCGCGCCACGCGCTTCAATTGACGCATTAATAATCTCTGCACGCGGCATTTCTTGAATCAATTTATCAATACTCGCTTGCACTTGATCAGCAAATTCATCACTTGTACACACCAAAATGACCTGAGCATCTTCGTCATGCTCTGCTTGAGAGAACAAATCCATCGCGATCCAATCTGGATTAGTATCACCATCGCAGATGACCAAAATTTCTGAAGGCCCCGCAATCATATCGATACCTACCGTACCGAAAACCATGCCCTTCGCTGTCGCAACGAAAATATTACCAGGACCCACAATCTTATCCACGGCTGGAACTGTTTCTGTACCGTAAGCCAAAGCCGCAACCGCTTGTGCACCGCCCAATGTAAAGACACGATCCACTCCACACACTGCCGCAGCTGCAAACACCATATCATTGACTTGATCGTCAGGCGTTGGCACAACCATAATCAACTCTTCAACGCCCGCTACTTTCGCAGGGATCGCATTCATAATTACAGATGAAGGGTAAGCCGCTTTTCCGCCTGGCACATACAAACCAACGCGATCCAATGGCGTCACTTTCTGACCCAACATAGTGCCGTCTGCTTCCGTGTAAGACCATGATTCTTGAACTTGTTTTTCATGATACTGACGCACTCGCTCTGCGGCAAACTCTAATGCTTCGCGTTGAGCTGCAGGAATCGTTTTAAGTGCTTCTTCTAGCTTTTCTTTAGGAATCTCTAGTTGAGAACCTTCTGTCGCTGAGATACGATCAAATTTTTGACTATATTCAATCAATGCCTCATCACCGCGCGTTTTGACATTTTTCAAAACATCACGAACGATTGTATTGACCTTGTCATCTGACACGGATTCCCATGCTAACAAAGCCTCTAATTCAGCCCAAAAATTATCTGCAGAAGTGCTTAAACGTCTCATTTTCATGCTAATTCATCCATTACTTTTTTAAATTCTTCAACAAAAGGTTTCAGTAAATCATCTTTAGTTTTCATTGACGATTGGTTCACAATCAAGCGCGAACTCACATCGTAAATATGTTCTGTTGGAACAAGGTTATTCGCTTTCAACGTATTCCCTGTATCCACTAAATCAACAATCTTGTCTGCTAAGCCAACCAACGGCGCAAGCTCCATGGAGCCGTATAATTTAATCAAATCCACTTGCTGGCCTTGTGCATCAAAATAGGCTTTTGCCGATTTCATGTATTTTGTTGCTACACGAATACGACCTTTGTCACCCGCGTAATCTTTATGCTCAGCAACCATTAACTTACACTGTGCAATACGCAAATCCAACATTTCGTATAGGCCATTACCACCATGTTCGACGATTGAATCTTTACCTGCCACACCGACATCTGCCGCGCCATATTCTACGTAAGTCGGAGCATCTGTTGCTCGCACAACAACCGCTTTAATATGGTCGTGATTAGTATCCAAAATCAATTTACGCGTGGTTTTAATATCATCCACGATTTCAATACCCATCTTCGCTAGCAAAGGCAAAGTGTCTTTCAAAATACGCCCTTTTGAAAGCGCAATCGTAATGGTTTTATCTGTCATAACTTTTCCTTAGGCATGCAAACGTTTAATCGTTGCACCCAAACTTCCTAATTTTTCTTCAATTCTTTCGTAACCACGGTCGATATGGTGCACTTGCTCAATCAGTGTATCGCCTTTCGCAACCAAGGCCGCTAGCACCATACACGCTGACGCTCGTAAATCTGTGGCACTGACTGTTGCACCGACTAGGTTTTGAACACCTTTTACAGTCGCACAACGACCATCCAGCTGAATGTCTGCCTTCATTTTAAGCAACTCCGGAACATGCATAAAACGATTTTCAAACACCGTTTCTATAACCGTCGAATCTCCATTCGCTACTGCGTTCAGTGCTAAAAACTGCGCTTGCATATCCGTTGGAAAATCAGGATATGGTGCTGTTTCGATATTAACTGGCACAGGAGAACGACCCTGCATATCGACTTCTATCCAATCACTTCCTACGGTGACTTCGGCTCCCGCCTGAATCAACTTTTCTGTAATCAATTGCAAATGCTCAACATTCACATGATTCACTCTCACGCATCCACCGGTTATCGCTGCAGCAACCATATAAGTCCCTGCCTCGATTCTATCTGCAACAACAGCGTACTCAACACCGTGCAGTTTCTCGACACCTTGTATTCTAATTTCTGACGTACCTGCTCCTGAAACCTGAGCACCCATAGCGTTCAAAAACTCAGCCAAATCAACCACTTCTGGTTCACAAGCTGCATTTTTCAAAACCATTTCACCTTCAGCAAGAACGGCAGCCATCATCAAGTTTTCTGTACCAGTCACAGTCACAGGGTGCATTTCAAAAGTCGTCCCTTTTAAACGATCAGCTTTGGCGTGTATAAATCCATCTTCAACCGTTATGTCTGCACCCATCGCTCTCAAACCATCCAAATGGATATTGACTGGACGTGCACCTATTGTGCAGCCACCAGGCAGCGCTACTTTTGCCTCACCTTGTTTGGCCAACAACGGCCCCAAAGCCAAAATAGACGCTCGCATTGATTTCACAATGGCATATGACGCTTCAACTGAAGTCAAATCATTCGCTTGAAATTTGACAGTCATTCTTTCTGTTAAGCAAACATCCACACCAAAACCAGACAACAGCTGAATGGCGTATGTCACGTCTTGCAGGTGGGGAATATTGCTAAGCTCAACCACTTCATCCGTCAGCAAAGTGGCCGCCATCAATGGCAACACAGAGTTTTTTGCTCCAGCAATATCAACTTGGCCTTTTAGGATTGAGCCACCTGTAATGAGTAATTTATCCATTACAACGCTTTAGTTTTGATAGAAAGCGCATGAAGACGACCAGAAATGATGTCTTCCTTGACCGCATCGTTAACCATGCGGTGGCACTGAATCGGTGTTTTACCTGAAAACTCAGCACTGGAAACAATGACCGACATACTGCAATCAGCACCATTCATTTCGACCTGCGCATCTGGAATCGCGGCTTTTATTTTTTCAATGACTTCGTCTACCGTCATGATTTTTCCTTGGTTTTTAAGCGCGTATTTTATACCCTTTTTTGAGTAAATTCAGCGTGATTAAACTCAACACGACAAAAAAGGCCGCAACAAAAACAAGGCTAAACATAACGTTCATATCTGCTTTACCGTAAAAGGCATACCGGAAGCCATCCACCATGTACAAAAATGGATTCAACTGAGAAACGCCTTGCCAGAATTCAGGCAAAGAGTGAATCGAATAGAACACGCCACTTAAAAATGTCAGCGGCATGATGACAAAATTCTGAAAGCCCGCTAGATGGTCGTATTTATCCGCCCAGAGCCCTGCAATCAGTCCCATTGCTCCCATTAGCGCAGACGACAAGACTAAAAAAGCCAACAATAAAGGCCAAGAATGCACCGTTACACCGTAGAACAAAACTCCCACGATGTATATGCCCACACCGACAAAGAAGCCTCGAACGACCGATGCTGCCACAAAAGCAATAAAAAACTCCAATGCTGAAATAGGTGACAGCAAAAGGAAGGTTAAATTACCGTGCATTTTGGACTGAATCAAACTGGATGAAGTATTTGCAAACGCATTTTGCAACACCGTCATCATTATTAAGCCTGGTATCAAAAACTCACCGTAACTAATATGCTCATAGCCATCTAGACCCGTATTCATAACTTGGGCAAATACCAACAAATACAACAAGGCCGTAACAACGGGAGCAAAAACTGTTTGCACAGCAACGCTCGCAAATCGCATTACCTCTTTACGAAACAAACTATAAAGACCGACCCAATTCATTCAGATTGCTCCTGCTCCTGTTCAGTTAAATCTAGGAATATTTGCTCCAATTTTTTCTCCCCATGATTCGCCATAAGGTCTACCTTATTCTCCAGCGCAACTAACTGACCTTTTTTAATGATGGCAATACGATCACAAAGTTCTTCTGCCTCTTCTAAATAATGTGTTGTCAGAACAATTGTTTTACCTTTTGCATGCAGTGAACGAATAAAAGCCCACATTGAACGTCTTAATGTAACATCGACTCCTGCTGTAGGCTCATCTAGGATAATCACATCTGGGTCATGCACCAACGCCATCGCAATCAAAACTCGACGTTTCATGCCTCCGGATAGCGAACCCATTTTTTTATGAGCCTTATCTGACAGGGCCAATACATCCAACAATTCATCAATCCATGCGTCTTGCTCTTTACCCAACCCAAAATAACCCGCTTGTATTTTGAGCAATTCACGGATACTGAAAAAAGGCTCGTCAATCAATTCTTGCGGAACCACACCCAGGCTGCGTCGCGTTTCACGGTAATCCTCAACAACATCCTTACCTAAAATCGAAATCGAACCCGCATCTGCTGAAGTTAGACCCGCAATCATGCTAATAAGCGTAGATTTCCCAGCGCCATTCTCACCCAGCAAGCCAAAAAACTGTCCCTGCTCAATGTCTAAATCGAGATTTTTCACGGCCTGATTGGAGCCATATGACTTGCTTACACATTTGATAGAAATTGCCGCCGTCATACGCCAAGCCTTTCTTTTAAGCCATACAAACCCGTCA
>JAAZVR010000035.1 GCA_018623305.1 Thiotrichales bacterium
ATCGATGGAGGAATCGTTGCTTGAGCTTCAAACCTCTATGAAAGAGGCGGTGTCAGAAATCAAAGAGGTTTCTATATCAAAGAACCAGAGTGTCAGTTCTTTGACGTTACCTGAAGGCTTTGAACAGTTGCCTGCAAAAATGGCCGATTTGAGTGTTAGTTTGCAAAAAGTCCGTCAAGACATGTCGCGCATTCAGCGCGCTCAGAAAAATAATCGTCAAGATGCGGCGCTGGTTCAGCGTATGAAAAAACTGGAAGAAATGAGTCAAACCTTAGTGACTCAACAATCAGATTTGCAGGCTGCGCTGAATCAGGCAATGAATAAAGCAAAAGCGAATGAAGAGGCGTTGCAAGAACAATATCGATTTGTAGCGCCGGGTTACCGCGCGCCTTAATTTAGAAATTGTTGGCTAAACCAATAGTAGCGACCGCGCTGAGTTTGACTGGGTGCGGTGCAGTTATATTTGGTGCGACCTTTAGGGAGTGCGTCTTGTGCCGTAATTCTGACGGTGCGGTTATTCCAAACAATAATGGGTGGGGTTTGCCCTGCCACAAAACAGTTCAATTGAGACGGATTGAAGTCCGTATTTTCTTTAAAGCTTATTTCTAACGTCGGTGGGTTTTCCGCCATAACGCTTGGGTCTTGAGGAGAATAGTGTTCGATTGGAAACGCCAATGTATTCACTTTTAAAGCAAAATTTTTCATGCGTCCATACAGATTCGACATCGGAAATCGAGGTAAGGCTTGATACACGCTGTCAGTGCTCACAACACCAGAGTGTTGACCAAAACCCAGTCGATTTTGAGTTTTGAGTAGATCCATCGCGGTTTGTGAATATTCGCCGTAAGGGTAGGCGATGGCAGAATGTGGAGACTGGCTGAGTTTGTGCAGCTTTTGCTCACTCAATTTGAGTTCTTGTTCAATCTCTTCTTTATTTAATTTAACAAAACTGGTGTGCGTATGACTGTGGCCTGCAAAGGTCACATTCATTTCTTTCTCAGCGTGTTGAATCTGCGCGTGATTCATATAGTTCACGGATTGTTCGCCAATGTTTTGTGTTGGCAAAAAGATCGTCGATGGAAAATTGTGCTGTTTGAGTAAAGGTAGGGCGTTTAGGTACACATCCGCATAGCCGTCATCAAAGGTAATAAAAACGCATTTCTCAGGAAATTCGGTTTTATTTTTCAGGTGTGATTCCAATGTTTTTAAATCAATGACGCTGTGTTGATTTTCAGCGAGATAGGCCAAATGCTGTCTGAATAAATCAACGCTGATGGTTGTTGATGCAGGCGTGTTATCTGCGACATGGTGATACATTAATCCTATACAACCCGAGCTTGCGTGCACCGAGCTAGCCAACATAAGCATGGGGAAAAGTTGTTTAAATTTCATGTTTGCATAGAGAAGGGTAAAGGTGTTGCTCTAAGCGACCGATTCCGCTTTCTAAATCTTGCCAATCATTTTTAGGGATGAAGATTTTCGCTAGCGCCAAGGTTGGAAATTTACTGATTTCTTCACCGCACAGCCATTCAATGGCTTCTGATAAAGCGGGGTTGTGTCCCACGATCACCACTTCCCGTTGTGAGTTATCGATGTTTCTAATCCATTCGATTAATTCGTAGGCCTCAAAAGTGTACAAGTCGGCATCATACATTACGCATTCTTGTTGGATGCCATGATGTTTTTGTAGGCCTTCAACAGTACATCGAGTGCGTCTAGCATCACTTGAAAAAACGCATTGTGCATCTTGAGTGTGTTGACGAATAAAAGGCGCCATACGTTTGATTGCGCGTTTACCGCGGTCATTTAAAGGACGATCTTTATCGTCCAAGTCGTCATGCTTCCAAGAGGATTTCGCATGGCGAATTAAGGTCAAATATTTCATCAGCTGAAGTAGCCTATTAGGAAAATACCAAGAGCAAAACGATACCACACAAATGGTCGCATGCCAATTTGATTAATCCATTTTAAAAACAAGGCGATACAGATATAAGCGCTGATGGCTGAGAATATCGCACCCAGCGTTAATGCCGTCCAATCCACAGGTGTTTTGGTCTGCACCAATTCAATAGTTTTTAATCCACCTGCAAGGAAAATAACGGGAATCGATAGCAAAAATGAAAAGCGTGCAGCGGCCTCTCGAGTCATGCCGAGCATCAAGCCCGCAGTAATCGTGATGCCTGAGCGGGAAGTGCCAGGAATCAAAGCGATGGCTTGCGCACAGCCGATGATGATGAAATCTCGCCAGCTTAGTTGAGATTCGTTTCGAGTTTGTTTGGCGGTACTGTCTGCATACCAGAGCAATGCGCCGAAGCCGATGGTGGTCGCAGCAATGATCATTGGTGAGCGGAGTATTTCTTCGATGTTGTTGGAAATTGACAGTCCGACCAAACCCGCGGGAATTGTTCCGATGATAATGCCCCAAGCCAGTCGGCTTTCACCGACGGTTTCTCGGCGCGCGATGGATAAACCCCAATCTTGCAGAAGCTGAATGACTTCCTTACGGAAATACCAGACAACTGCGGCCAAAGTGCCCACGTGAACGGCAACATCAAAGGCCAAGCCTTGATCGTCCCAGCCTGTTAAATGAGGCACTAAAATCAAATGCCCTGAGCTTGATATCGGTAAGAATTCTGTCAGGCCTTGAATAATTGCCAAGATGAAAATTTGAAACAATTCCATCGATTTATCCTAATTGGTGGTTTAAGTTACGCGGTTCGAATCCCAATACCGGGTTTTCGTGGCCTTTACGTAATGCGATGAATTTAAACACTTCGCCCATTTCATCGGGCATGGTCAGTGTTTTGATGGCTTGCGCTAATTTGAGCTGAGCTTCTAATGATTCAGCGGGTTGAATGCAGAGTTCAGGCAGGCCTGACTGCATCAAAAAGTGCGCTTGCGTTGTGAATCCAGCTAAATCCAAGCCCAGCGATTGCGCGCTGTTTGCAACGGCTGAAAAATCAACGTGCGCCGTGATGTCTTGAATGCCCGCCAGAATCAAAGGATCATCGTGTGTTAGATGCTGGAAGTAGCAGCGCAAAGTCCCCATGTCACGCTGAGGATGATAATACTCCGCTTGAGCATAGCCGTAATCGCTGAAAATCAAGGTGCCTTTTGTCATCGCATTGCTGAGCGTTTTTAACCAAGGCTCAATGTTTAAATTAATCTCGGTTGAATAGGGTGTAGGCCATTTTTCAGGGGTTAAATATGCACAGGCTTGTTGAAGCGTATCGTCTAAAGGTGTCAGAGCATAATCAAAATGATTTTCGCTGAAATTCCACGTCACATGGGCTTCTTGAAGGCCTTCTTCGGTTTTTTGAATGCGATGAATTGGCATGGCATCTAGGACTTCATTGGCAATAATCAACAGATTATCCACAGGGGCTGTGGGTAACTCATCCAGCCATTGAACTCGGTCGATAAAATCAGGTAAGGCCTTAGCAATGGCTTGTTTTTGTTGGGCTTTTAAATCCGCACTGACTTCGAGAATCCAATATTCTTTGGGCAGTGAATTTAAGGCCTTCAACTGTTCTAAAACTGAAATCGCTAAAGTGCCTAAACCCGCTCCGAGTTCTAAAACAATGCTTTCGCCGAGCGCATTCATTTGATCGGCCAGGCTGTAGGCCAAGCATTGACCAAACAGAGGGGAAATTTGCGGTGCGGTTGTGAAATCGCCACCTACCCCGATTTTCGGTGTGCCTGAAGTGTAATAGCCTAAATCGGGGGCGTATAAAGCCAATTCCATAAATCGACGAAATGAGATTGAATCGTCACCGATTTCTGTGTGAATCAAATCGACTAAAGCTTGGCTTTGAGCTTTGAGTTCAGCGCTCGGTTCAGGTAAATCAAGCGGTTGTAATTGACGACCGCCACTTATGCATTGCATGGCAATTCCTGTGTGATTAGGGCCTCGATTTCATTTTTTCGCGCATCGGCTTGGCTTTGGAACTTTGCGTCCAATTGCGCAAACCCTTTCAAAATAAATGGATAGTGCGTCATATCATCTTTCAGTTGCTCATCGCCTAATAAAATCACATCAATATCAATGGCGCGATTTTTGAGTCGCTCATATTGACCTTGATTGATTTCGGTTTCGATGCCTTTGAGTTTTTGACAAATCGCTTCTTTGCTATCTAAACTTTCAAAACGAGCGCAAAGATTATAGAAAGGCGAGCCTTCAAAACCTAAAGCGGGCGTATCAAAGATATTGGAAAATTGAATCGAGGGGAAATGGTGTTTGAGAGTTTGGCAGGCGAGCGTGATGTGTTTCTCACGCTCGATATTACTGCCGATGGAAAGAAAAACCGCAGTGGGTTTAGCCATTCCACTTTTTCGCAATCAACGTTGCGTTTGTACCACCGAAGCCAAAGCTGTTCGACATGAAAGCGTTGATTTCTTGGTCTTTGCGTTCGCGAACCAATGGGAAGCCTTCAGCATTTTCATCAACCGTTTCGATGTTGACCGATTCTGCAATGAAGTTGTTTTCCATCATGATAAGTGAATAAATCATTTCATGAACGCCGGCTGCGCCTAATGCATGACCTGACAAAGATTTCGTCGATCCAATGTTTGGAATATTGTCACCAAACACTTCTTTCACAGCGCCGAGTTCACGCGTATCGCCCACAGGTGTTGATGTGCCGTGTGCATTGATGTAATCCAATTCGCCATCGAATGTCGATAAGGCTTGTTGCATACAACGCACTGCGCCTTCGCCTGAAGGTTGAACCATATCGTAACCATCTGAAGTTGCGCCGTAACCGACCAATTCTGCGTAGATTTTCGCACCACGTGCTTGAGCCGTTTCTAGGTCTTCAAGTACGACAACACCGCCACCACCAGAGATCACAAAACCATCGCGGTTAGCATCGTAAGCGCGAGACGCGTTTTCTGGCGTGTCATTGTATTTGCTTGATAAAGCGCCCATGCCGTCAAACAACATAGACAATGACCAGTGAAGTTCTTCACCGCCACCTGCGAATACGCGGTCTTGTTTGCCCAACTGGATTTGCTCCATCGCATTGCCGATGCAGTGAGCCGATGTTGAACACGCCGAGCTGATTGAGTAGTTAACGCCTTTTATTTTAAATGCCGTAGAAAGACACGCTGACGTTGTTGAACCCATTGTGCGAGGTACACGGTAAGGACCAACGCGCTTAATGCCTTTTTCACGAAGAATATCCGCTGCTTCAATTACGTTTGCGTTGGATGCGCCACCCGAACCCATGATTAGGCCTGTTCGGACATTAGACACTTCTTCTTCAGACAGTTTTGCATCTTCAATCGCTTGTTGCATTGCAATGTGGTTGAATGCCGCTGCATCACCCATGAAACGCATCAATTTACGATCGATGTGCTCAGAAGGATCCATTTTCAAACTGCCGTGAACATGAGAACGGAACCCCATTGCTTCATATTCATCAGAATGCTCAATGCCCGATTTACCTTCGTACAAAGAATCTTTAATTTCGTTTACGTTGTTGCCTAGGCTAGAAACAATACCAATGCCTGTAACTACTACTCGTCTCATGATGAACCTTTAAAAATCGTCTGTTGACGTAAACAAGCCAACTTTCAAGTCTGTTGCTGAGTAGATTTCACGACCGTCAACTTCTAAAGTTGCGTCTGCCATACCCATAAACAATTTACGTTTGATTACGCGTTTAAGATCGATGCGGTAAGTCACTTTCTTAGCCGTTGGCAAAACTTGACCGAAGAACTTAACTTCGCCAGAACCTAATGCGCGACCACGACCCGGACCACCTGACCAGCCCAAGAAGAAGCCAATCAACTGCCACATCGCATCCAATCCCAAACAACCTGGCATAACAGGATCACTTTCAAAGTGACAATCGAAGAACCATAAGTCAGGCGTTACATCCAATTCGGCGATAATTTCGCCTTTGCCGTATTTACCGCCCTCGTCTGAAATCTTGACGATGCGATCAAACATCAACATTGGAGGAAGTGGCAGGCGTGCATTGCCTTCGCCAAATAACTCGCCGTGTCCGCAGGCGATCAAATCTTCTTTTGAATAACTTGATTTAGGTTCAAACATTCTGTTTTCCCAGTGCTTAAATTTACAATAACCATAGATTATACAAGATTTTTAAGTGAGTTCCGAATCCGAGTGTTACACTTTGACGAAAATTTAAATAGAGAGAATCAGACTATGTCGAATACAAAAGTTTTGATGTGTGGCTCTGGCGAGCTGGGCAAAGAAGTTGTGATTGAATTGAAGCGTTTGGGTGTGGAAGTCATCGCAGTAGATCGATACGACAATGCACCGGGTATGCAAGTGGCAGATCGCAGCTATACCGTGTCAATGTTAGATGGTGAAGCTTTACGCAAAATCATCGAAGATGAAAAGCCTGACTATATTGTTCCTGAGGTGGAAGCGATTGCGACCGATACCTTGGTTGAATTGGAATCTGAAGGATTTACAGTAATTCCAACGGCGAAAGCGACAAAATTGACGATGAACCGCGAAGGCATTCGTCGATTAGCAGCAGAAGAATTAGGCCTTGAAACTTCTCCTTACAAATTTGCCGATACTCAAGCTGAATACGAAGCCGCTGTCGCGGACATTGGTTTCCCATGTGTGGTGAAGCCTATTATGAGTTCGTCGGGTAAAGGTCAAAGTGTTTTGAAATCACAAGACGACGTGGTGCCGGCATGGGATTATGCGCAAGAAGGCGGTCGCGCGGGTGGCGGTAAAGTCATCATCGAAGGCTTTGTGGATTTTGATTATGAAATTACTTTATTAACGGTGCGCCATGTAGAAGGCACGTCATTCTGTGAACCGATTGGTCACGTTCAAGTGGGTGGCGATTATCAGCAGTCTTGGCAGCCGCAAGCGATGTCTGAAAAAGCCTTGGCGGCATCGAAAGATATGGCGCAAAAAATTACCGATGCTTTAGGCGGGCGTGGTTTGTTTGGTGTGGAATTGTTTATTAAAGGCGATAAGGTGTACTTCAGTGAAGTTTCACCGCGTCCGCACGATACAGGTATGGTGACGTTGATTTCGCAGAATTTGTCTGAGTTTGCTCTGCATGCGCGTGCTATTTTAGGCCTGCCGATTCCGACGATTCGTCAAAACGGTCCTGCCGCTTCAAGTGTTGTTTTAGCTGAAACGGCGTGTATGAATCCAACCTATTCAGGCGTTGCGGATGCGATGTCTGAAATCGATACGGATGTGCGTGTGTTTGGCAAGCCAGAAGCGACGGTCGGTCGTCGTATGGCAGTGGCATTAGCTTTAGATGAAACGATTGAAGCAGCGGTTGATAAAGCAAAACGTGCATCTGCGAAGGTGAATGTGGAATGTCGTTAATTCCTTGCCAAGCTTATCCAGAACAATATGAAGGTTTGTTAAACGACAAAATCATCGCCTACGAGAACTTGATGGATGAATTTGATACGCCTGAAATTGAGGTGTTCGAATCACCGCGTGAGCATTATCGTATGCGTGCGGAGTTCAAGATCTGGCGCGATGGTGATGATATTCATTACGCCATGTGGGGTGAAGACAAAACGGTTCCTGTGCTAATGGAAACGTGTCAGATTGTGGATAAAGCGATTGCTGATTTGATGCCGAAATTAATGGCAGAAATCCGCGAGCGTGATGCCTTGAAAAACCGTTTGTTCCAAGTGGATTTTTTGGCAACTCAGTCGGGCGCGATGCTGGTGACCTTGATTTACCATCGCCCACTAGGTGATGAATGGGAAAAAGCAGCGCGTGAATTGCAGGGTGAATTGGGCGTTTATATTATTGGTCGTTCTCGCAAGCAGAAGCTTGTGTTGACTCAAGATTGGGTGCAGGAAACGCTGAACGTGAATGGGCAGATGTTTCATTACCAGCAGGTGGAGAATTCATTTACGCAACCGAATGCCGCTGTGAATGAAAAAATGTTGGGGTGGGCTTTGGATCATACGCCACAATCGGATACGGATTTGTTGGAACTGTACTGCGGTAACGGTAATTTCACGTGTGTGTTGTCTCAGCGATTCCGCAAAGTATTAGCGACAGAGATTTCTAAATCGTCGGTGAAATCAGCGCATTTGAATTTTGAGCATAACGGCATTGAGAATATCTCTATTGCACGTATGTCGAGTGAGGAGTTTACCGAAGCAATGAATGGCGTGCGAGAGTTTCGACGTCTGAAACAAGCAGGTATCGAACTCAGTGAGTTTGATTGCAAAACGATTTTTGTCGATCCGCCACGCGCAGGTTTGGATGATGAAACTTTGAAGTTAGTCGCAGGGTTTGATCGTGTGATTTACATTTCATGTAATCCGGAAACGTTAGCGGATAATCTTAAGACCTTGACGCAAACGCACAAAATCCAAGCGATGGCTGTGTTTGACCAATTTCCTTACACCCATCATTTAGAGTCGGGTGTTGTGTTGACCAAGTTATCGAGCTGGTAGAAAACAAAAAAGCCAAGTTGATTGCTCAACTTGGCTTTTTAAATATGGTGCGGAAGGAGAGACTCGAACTCTCACACCAAAGGCACCAGAACCTAAATCTGGCGTGTCTACCAATTCCACCACTCCCGCGTGATTTGTGGGTATTATGCCTTTTAAGATGGATTTGTCCAGCATTTTTTGAAAAAATACGCAAATGAATAGAAAAACACCCGAGGTGATGTGTGTCTGAAGTCGTTCTGGATGGTATCGAGCAGCAATCAATGGCGGAATTCGCCGAGTCTGCCTACCTGAATTATTCAATGTATGTGATTTTGGATCGTGCATTGCCTCATGTCGGTGATGGTTTAAAACCCGTTCAGCGCCGTATCATTTATGCGATGTCTGAATTAGGA